>MVRB01000123.1 GCA_002067635.1 Methanomassiliicoccales archaeon PtaU1.Bin030
GAGTGGCAGTGCATCTGGCCCTTGTACCATTCACCGCTGGCGGCGTAGGGATTGTACACGACAATGCCGTCCTCGGGCGTCTCGCCCTTAGACGAGGTGTCCGGCGGCAGCTCGCTGGAGCGGGGGAGGTATATGACCGCCACGGAAACGGCTGCGACGACGATCAGGGCGACGACGATAATGGCCTTCTTCATCCGGACCAAGAACTGAAAGGATGGTAGGGGCTTTAATCGTTCCTAGCCCAGAGCATCCTCATGGGTTCCGGAAGCAGGCGACACAATGATAATCGATAAGCGACCTTCCCGCCACGATGGCAGGCATGGGAAAGGGCCCGGGGCTCATAACGCGCGCGCGCCGGAGAACGCAGGATCTAATCGGTAGGATCTCCATGATCGGGTTCCAGGACCACAAACAGAGGACCAGGTCTTTTAGGAAGGGTGATCTGGAGCGGGTGCTGCAGATCTACAGGCAGAACTTCGATGGTGGAATGGAGAAGATGATCGAGGGATACAGCTCATTGTTCGATGACATCTTCTATATCATCGAGGGTCCTTCGAAGCAGGTGATCGGTTACTGCGTGTGCTATATGCGGTTGGATCTCCAGGGTCTGCGCGCTCACAGGGTCGCTTCCATCTATTCCATCGCCGTCGATCCCGCGTTCCAAGGCCAGGGACTGGGTAACGCCCTGCTGGAAGATTGTATCCAGGACCTCCGTAAGAACAACGTGCAACGGATCCGCCTCTACGCGGACGTGAACAACAAGCCTGCCGTCAACCTCTACCTGAAGCACGGGTTCAAGATCACCGGAACCAAGGAGAACATCTGCGGGCAGGGTAAGACGTGCAACGTCATGGACCTGAACCTGAAATGATGGCAGGCCTGAGGCATCATGTCCGTCGGCCCGGCGTTCCGGGGAATAACCGTTATATACGGTTCATGATATGAAACTCGCCAGGCGATCGATCGCCCGTTCATGTTAAAGCATCACGGAAGGGACGGCATTGGGCTTCATTTCCAACCTCAGAGAGGACCTCCGGTATTTTGGCTGGCGCAAGTGCTTCTTCTACTTCGCCTCGCAGCGCATACTGCGTATCAATTCCGAGGTGCCGTGGAAGGTGCACCCCACCAGCCAGGTCAAGGGTTGGGACAAGATCGTCCGGGCCGACCGCTGGGCCATTCCCGGAGCATCACCGGGTTGCTACATCCAGGCCATCAACGGTATAGAGATGGGCAAGAACATAATCATAGGGCCGGGCGTGGCCATCGTCTCGGCCAATCACGATCTGAACGATTTCACCAAGCACGAGCCGGCCAGACCGATCAAGATCGGCGATAACTGCTGGCTGGGGGCCAACTGCGTCATCCTTCCAGGGGTGCACCTCTCAGAGCACACCATCGTCGCAGCGGGGGCGGTAGTGGTGGACGACTCACCGCCCAACTGCGTCATCGGCGGTGTACCCGCTAAGGTCATCAAGACCCTGCCAAACTACGGGGAGAAGGGCTGACCCGGCTCTCGCGCTTCCACCTTCCACAGTCGCCCTGGGCCAGATGCTAGACAGGAATGGGCGAGCGCTTGTTTCTCCGGGCCTAAGCCACGAACGATAGTTAAATAACGGGAGGCGAATCCTTACCGGACACCATCCATGATGGTGGCGATCGGTCCTGGGCCCTGAGATGAGGAAGGATCGAGCCGTATGTGGTAAGTTCCATGGACAAGAAAGAGGCGCTTGGGAAGAAGCACAAGGTTCCGGGCAGATCGTTCGCCACCGATGTAGTGACCATAGTGGGCGGGACGACCGTAGCCCAGATCATCACCATACTATCGGCTCTGATCGTTGCCCGTTTGTATCAGCCTGAGATGGTCGGCATCTCCTCACTGTTCACTGCCCTGGTCACGACCCTGGTGGTGGCCTCCTGCCTGAGATACGAGTTCTCGATAATGCTCCCCAAGACCGACAAGGAGGCCATCAACCTTCTGGCGCTAAGCCTTATGATCAACCTGGTGTTCAGCCTGGCCCTGGTCCCCGTCCTGTGGATCTTCGGCAACGATCTGGCGTCAATGCTGAACAAACCCCAGATCGCTCAATACCTGTGGCTGCTCCCCCTCGCCGTCTTCCTGACAGGGGCCTACAACGCTATAAACTACTGGAACTCCAGAAAGAGGCAGTTCGGACGTCTCTCCACGACCCAGGTGTCCAAGGCGGCCTCGCTTTCCGCCACCCAGCTGGGTGCGGGCTATGCAGGTTATGCTTCCAGCGGCTCCCTTATCGCAGGCACCATCGTCGGGCAGGCTGTGGCCACGTCCTCCCTCGGGATACGCATCTTCCGCGAGTACTGGGACCTCTTCAAGCGTTCCCTCGATCGCAGGGTGATGCGGGAGAAGATGAGGGAGTACCGTGATTTTCCCCTGTTCGACATGGGGTCTGGCTTCATCAATGCCCTCTCCCTGCAGATACCCGTCTTCATACTCAGCTTCTACTTCACCGAGGAGATCGTCGGCTTCTACTCCTGGGGGCTCATGTCCGTCCAGCTGCCTGCGAGCCTGGTGGGTACGGCCATTTCCAAGGTCTTCTATCAGAGGGCGGCGGCAGCGTTCCACGAGAGCAGGGAGAAGATGGGGAGCATCGTGGAGAAGGTCACCAAGCAGCTGGTCTCCATCGGCTTCCTGCCGATCCTGCTGCTCATGCTCCTCGGGGAGGACCTGTTCACCTTCTTCTTCGGAGCGAAGTGGGCGGAGGCGGGGGTGTACGCCGAGATCCTCTCTTTCTGGACCCTCATCGTGTTCGTCTCCACACCCCTCAGCTCCGTTCTCAACGTGTTGCAGAAGATGAGGATGGTGCTCATCTACAACAGCATCCTCATCATCCTGAGGATCGCATCGCTGGCCTACGGCGGGGAGATGGGCGACATCTACCTCAGCCTTACCTTGTTCTCCGTGGTCAGCGGCCTATCGGGACTAGTCCTGGCCGTGTGGATACTGAAGGCGGCCAACGTCTCCATCCTGCACCTTTTGCGCTCCATATCCGGAAATGTGGGGATCGCTTTGATGCTTATAGCCGTGGTGGCGTTCTGCCAGTTCGTGCTGAATCTGCCCTCGCTCCTGATGATCATGATCGGGGTGGCCGCCGCTGTAGTGTACTACGCGATCTACATCTACCGGGATAAGGAGATGAAGGCGATGGTCCTATCGTTCCTGAGAAGAGGGAAGAAGGCGGCCGATTAGCGGCAAGCTCCTAGAGCCATCTATTGCCGCAGGAGATCGGCGAACTGCTTTGCCATGTTAGCGTGGCTGTACTCCATGACCCTGGTCATATCCCCCTTGTACCGCACACTGCCTTCGCTCTTGTACTCCATGTAGGAGCTAACGAGGATCCGCTGCAGCACCTGTTCGTCGGTGGCGATGAGCCCCGTGCCGGTGCTGGTCAGAAGCTTGCTGATGACGTCCTCCGACGAACCTATGGAGAGTATTGGCCGCTTCGCCGCCAGGTAATCGAATATCTTCCCGGTGTACACGCCCTTCTCCTTCTTGTTGTCCCAGGCTAGGATCAGGAGCAGCTGGGACCGCTTCTGTATGTCCAGAGATTCCTGCCTGGGGACCGAGCCGTGCACCTTCACGATATCGGCCAGCCCCCGCTCCTCGATCTCGTGCATGAACCAGGGGTTGCGGTCGCCGTAGAAGTTGACCTCCACCTCCT
>MVRB01000124.1 GCA_002067635.1 Methanomassiliicoccales archaeon PtaU1.Bin030
CGCCGCGACCCTTCTCTCGTGGAGCCCCTTCTTGAGGAGGATGTATCTGGTAGCGATCTCCGCCATCCTGCTCTTCTTACTGGAGTACTCGTAACCGATAGTCCTATAGAGCCTTAACAGGTTCTCTTCGTCCGAACTGATTAGGAGCCTGAGCCTGGAGGTGATTTCATACTGGTTGAAATGCTCTTTCCTCTCGCTGATCTTGGTCGTCTCTATGCCGAGCTCCTCGAGCAGACGCATGATATCAATGAAGAACCACCTTGTCGCCTCCAAATGATCATCGGTCTTGTCATGGGCCAAGAACGGACAGTTGAAACCGGTTTTGGTGCTGGTGCGAGGGGCCGTGAGCTCGGCACCGAAGAGGCCTGCCAGGAATGCCCTTTTTATTTCGAGCGGTGCCTTCATTATCCAATCAGGAACCCTGTGGTCGGAAACGGTCCTCCTCCCGACTGGCATACCTCTATCTATAAGCAATCGTGAGAAATCCGCTGAGTGTATGTGAAGTTCGTAGCTGGTCGAGCTGAACTTTACCTTACCACACTGTGTAGGTATGTAGCGATTTCCCTTTCTCCTATAGATCCTGGAGCTGTAGCCGAGCTCATGGAGATCCTTCTGCATCCTCTCCATATCCGCTAGCTCACCGTAGGCACAAGTTCGAACCCTTTCCCCCGTCGTATGAAGATAGCCATTGCCCAGTAGGTAGCCGAAGATCTTGGCCAGAATTATCTCCCTTCTGTCCGCTGAGGGGTCAAGCTCCACCCCCTGGAAGTAGGTCACCGCCACCAGGTCCCCTTGGCTCAAGGACCCCGTCTCCCTCATCCCCGTGCTTGTGAGCACGGGATGGTCCTCAGAGCACAGAAGCTCCAGGCCCGTCCTCGTCTTGACCCTGAAGACCTTCTTGTCGCTGGCCTTCTTCATGAAGGCCGAAGGCCTCTTCTCGGTGGGACCAGCACCATAAGTCTTTATACATGTCTTCCCACCCAGAATGCCCAGCGAGTATTCGCTCGCCTGGATGATGGTCCTGAACTCCTGCTCAAAGCTCTCTATCCTTATCCATCCGCCTAGGTCGGTGCTGATCCTCGAGCCCTCGCAGAGGCAGTTGATGTCGAAGCCGATCCCCCCCGGGGAGATCACACCCTCCTCGGCGTCCATGGCCGCGACCCCCCCGATGGGGAAGCCGTAGCCCCAGTGGATGTCAGGCATGGCCAGGGAGTTGCCCACGATGCCCGGCAGGAAGGCCACGTTGGCGGCCTGCTCGGGGGCGTTGTCCTCCCTCAGGCTGGGCACCATTTTCTCGCTGGCGTAGATTATGGCGTCGGTCCTCATCCCCTTCTTATACTCCCTTGGTATCTTCCAGCGATAATCGTCCACCTTCTCCAGCGGTCCGTTGTAGCCCATGATGCTCTCCGCCATTGTCTATGGATAACTATGATATAATCCCTTCCAGCAACGCCATCCTACCATCGTTAGGCCTTCTGGGCGGAAGGTTCTTAATCCCCGTTACATTTTCACCTGGCATCTGGGGTCGAAGACATTGTCATCATCTATTTCCGAGGGGGACACGACCGGGGATGTCCACGTCCATAGATACATGGATGGGGACGAGAATAGGATCGTGCCCTTCCTGGAGCGGCACATGGGATGGCCCTCAGTGGCCTCCTCCGTTCCCCACCTGGACCACTGGCGGTGGAAGTTCCTCGGCAACCCGCTGGGGTTCCACCTGGTTTGCGTGGCCGAGCGCAACGGTGAGATAATCTCGCACTCGGCATCGCTTCCCGCTCGGATCAAGATCGGTCAGGAGACGGTCATAGCTTCTCAGGGCGTGGACCTGGTGACCGATCCCGCCTTCCGGGGTCATGGCCTCATCGGCCAGACGATGAAATGCCGCAACAGGATCAAGGACGATCACTCTGTGGCGTTGGACTTCGGCTTTCCCAACCACGCGGCTTACCAGCTGAGCCTTATGAAGCAAGGCTTCCAAGACCTGAACATAACCATGCTGCAGCACCGGTTCATAGTGGACACCAAGCTGTTCTTCAGCAAGGTGCGCTTTGGCTCCATAAAAAGACTGGGCTACGGCTCCATGGAGGCTGTGAGAAGGTCCTTGAGGAGGTCCATCGACCTGGGAGAGGGGGTCGTGGTGGAGGAGGCGACGAAAATCGGCGCGGATTTCGACCGTCTCTACGAGAGGGCAAGCAGGGACTTCGACATGATGTTGGTCAGGGACAGCGGCTACCTGGCATGGCGCTACGGGGACCCTCGCGCAGGGCGCTTCATCATACGCACCATCCGGTGCGACGGTCAACTGGCGGGCTACATGGTGCACAAGGAGGAGGAACGGGATGGGACGCGCTTTTTAAACATCGTGGACTATCTCGTCGATCCCGATCTCCCTCATCTCCACTCCGGGCTTATCAATGATAGCATATCCCTTGCCAAAGGCCTTAGGGTAGAGACCATTCTTTGCTGCCTGCCTAAGGGCCATCCCTATTCGAAGAGCCTCTCTGAGGCTGGCTTCCGCTCTGAGGTGAGGTACACGGGGGAGCGCCCGATGAGCGTGATTGCCCTGGAAAGGGGCGGAGGCCACGCGCTCATGGAGACCTTGAAGAGGAAGGACCTCAGGGCCCACATAATGCTCGGTGACACTGACTGGGTATGAACGGTAGATAATGTCCTAGATGATATTATAAAGGAAAAAGAAGTGCCTACTAGAGGTATCTGG
>MVRB01000125.1 GCA_002067635.1 Methanomassiliicoccales archaeon PtaU1.Bin030
CCCCGGGGGTCTTCACGACCAGGTACCGGAAGCCCTTTTCTCCGGGGTTCGTTAGGACCTGTGGTACCTTGGCCAGCTATACAACGATCATGTCCTTGGGCACGTTGGCGGCCTTTTCTCCGATCTCCACCATCCCCTCTCCCTCCAGTATTTAATTAGAGGACGTCCACCGGGGTCATGTGCCTCTTCGGGGACTCTCCAGGTCTCAGGAGAATATGGATGCACCGCGCCAGGTCATGGTCATAGATCGTCTAGTTACTGACCTGGTGCGGGTTGGGGCGTTCCTCGAAATCGGAAGTCTTCGAAACCCTCACCGCTCACATACTCTGTGCTCGAATCAGATCCTCCAGACTGTGATGTCCTTCATGTCCTGGCTGGGTAATTTCTTTGTGCTATCGCTGTAGAGGCAGGTTCTGAGAGGATCGAGCACATCAATTGAGCCTCCACATATTGGATCGGGAGGTCACCTGAAGTACCGTGATCTCATCGAGCAGGATGTTTGATCAGAAGGCTTTCCTTCTTGAAGATGCGAAACCTCTGACCATGGACACGGCCTTGTAGGGCGTGTATCGGTCGAACGCGTTTATGACCACCAGAGTTACCAGTGCGTAGATGCCCAGGAGAATGAATAAGGACAGGAGGTCCGGGGCAGGGAAGAGCATGGTCCTGACCAGCGCTGTCGAACCGATGGAGCAGGCAATAAGCGTCAGGGGGTAGATCAGGGGAGCGTAGGCCTCCCAGAAACCGATGGCCAAGATGTTCTTGACGGAGTTGATGAAGAGGAACAATACAGGGAAACAGCTGAAGGCAACGGCCAGGGATACGCCCACGAGGCCGTAGCTGTCCATCAAGGGATAGATGAGCGTGAAGAGGAGGATCACCTGTATGAACTGGAGGATGGAGTGAAGGCGGGGCTTCCCCACGGCCAGGAAGAGGGCTGCGGAGGTCTCCTCCAGTCCCCGCACCAGGCCCCACCACGCCAGTATCTGGACGAGAGGTATGATGGGCGCCCAATTGCTGCCCAGGAATACTATTGCGATCTCCGGGGACAGGGACACCAGGAGCCCGGTCAGGACGAAGGAGATCAGGGCCGTCAGCTCCAGCGTCCTCATGAAAAGGGCCTTGAGCTGCACCAGGTCGTCCTGGATCTTGGAGTAGACCGGAAAGGCCACCTGCGATATGATCTGGCTGATCTCGGTGGATGGGGTGTTGGACAGACCGTAGGCCATCTGATAAAGCCCCAGCGCGGTGATGCCCAGGACCTTCCCCACGATTATGTCATCACCCTGTATCAGTAGGAACACCAGTACTGAGGATGCCATTATCCATATGCCGTACCTGGATAGGCCCAGGACCTTCCTAAGATCAAAGTTGAACCTCGGCCTATAAGGGTGTACGAGGTAGCTCACTATCATGAGGGCGAGGTCCTTGGCTATGATCCCGAAGACCAGGGCCCAAACGTTATAGAGAACGAGGACGGCGGTAATGCTCACGATGAACTCGGCCAGGACTCCGCTGAGCTTGAACAGGTATTGCTTGCGGAAATCCAGGTTCTTTAGGAAGAATATGGTGCCCAGGTTGGTGAATCCCTGGAAGATGAGGCTGACGCCAACGACCTGGAGAACCGGTGTGGCCTCTGGAGTAGAAAAGAAGTCAGCGATGTAGGGGGCGAAGAGGAATAGGATGATGAACAGGACGCATCCTCGGACCACCAGCAGGGTCCAGGCCGCGTTGAGGTCCGCGGTTATGTCAGCCTTCTTATGCACCAGGGCCTGCTGGAACCCGGTCTGTGAGAAGACATCCAGGGCATAGAGGGTCAGTATTGCGATGTCCAGTATACCAAAATCCGAGGGCATCAGGAGCCGGGCGAGAATGACCAGGCGCGTCAGTACGAGCATCTGCTGAAGGGAGTTGATACCAAAGGACCACATGGTGCCCAGGAGCATCTTTCCATCGACCCTCTGCCTCCCAGGAGGGTCCGGGTCAGAGGTGTGGTAAGTTCCTGAGGTTGTCCCTGCCAGCGTACCTTCGGACGGCCCTATGTGCTCCCCCCAACATATCATATCCTCGCCGGCTCTAATAGGTTGGGCCGCAAGGTAGGAGGCGGCCCCCCAACAGGATTGTGCCCGTCCAAGAGCATCTTGTTACCATGGTCGGCATCGAGCGTCCGGTCTTGGAGCGTTCCCACATCGCCCCCTGCGGGATGATCTGCGCCCTGTGCTTGGCGTACCAGGGCGCCAAGAACAAGAGCCCGGTGTGCTGGGGGGATGACGCCGGAAAGCCCAGTCGCTGCCGGTCTTGCAGCATCATCAACTGCCCGACCATCATCGACACCAGCTCCCATTTCTGCTACGAGTTCAGCAAGGTACCACGCAGAAGGCTGAAGGAGCTGGACGCCCGCTACCGCGCCAGGTACGGGATGAGCATGATGGAGAACCTGGAAGACATAAGGTAGCAAGTTGTGGGCAGCTTCCTGGCCCAAAAGGTCGAGCGGCACAGTGCCCAGGATGCCACGGGCTGCAGTGCGTGCATAGCCCTCGATGCCTAAGATGTGGATGGACGAGGGATGTTCCCGAGGCTAAGGCCCGGCCCTCCCGAAAAGCTCCGTGAGGCAGCTCCGGCGCCCGTCCTTCCCCTAATGGGGCATCGCCGCACAACCCCTCGTTAGACCGAGGATCGGTACAAGCTCTGA
>MVRB01000126.1 GCA_002067635.1 Methanomassiliicoccales archaeon PtaU1.Bin030
TTGAAATACGAACGGTCCCCACTCCGCCCTCGGGCCTCTTCGATCTCGAGAGATTCAAAGAGGAGATAAGGAAGAACGTGGCCATGGTGGCCATGGTCCATACCAACAACGTCACCGGTGTCAGCATACCGGCCAAGGAGATCGTAAGAGAGGCCCACGACCGCAATGCCCTGGTGATGCTGGATGGGGCCCAGTCCGCAGCCCACCGCCCCATTGATGTCGAGGACATGGACGTGGACTTCTTCGCATTCTCCGCCCATAAGATGCTTGGCCCATCAGGCGTAGGCGTGCTCTACGGTAAGAGGGCCTTGCTGGAGCGCCTTCGGCCGCTGATCGGAGGTGGGGGCTCGGTCGGTCTCACGGACTACGAGAATGTCACCTTCCTTCCCCCACCAGAAAAGTTCGAGGCCGGGCTCATGAACTACTCCGGGGTCATTGGCACGGGAGCAGCGGTGAAATACCTCAGTGACCTGGGCATGGAGGCGGTATGCGAGCATGAGTCGGAGCTCAACAAGACCGCTACGGCGGGCCTCCAGGATGTTGCTTCCGTCTCGATATTGGAGCCTCAGGATGCCCGGCATCGCGATGGGATACTGTCCTTCAACGTCAAGGGAATGACCTCGCACGATGTCGCCATGATCGCTGACGAGGTGGCCAAGGTGGAGATCCGGTCAGGAATGCACTGCGTGCACCCCTACTTCCTCTCAAGGGGGATGGACGGATGCGCTCGCGCCTCCTTCTACATCTACAATACGAAGGAGGAGTGCAAGAAGTTCGTTGATACCGTCAAGTTCATTGCTGATACCTTCTCCAGCTGAACCTTGCGCTCTTCCAGCGTTCCGAAGGACCGTACGGTGAGTGCATCGCCCTCATGGATGATGAGCTGATCGACGCGGACCCCGTCGCTGATCAGCACCACGGGCGAGGACATATCGACGGCCCGAGCGGTCCTCCCTTCGCCGATCCATATCGAACCATTGAAGACCCTTAGGGCATCTCCGCCTGCAGGGAGCAGGTCCTTGGCCTCGAAGACCAATGTGCCCTCGCAGACGTCCGTTCTCAGTACCTCGATGGATCTGGCGAGCGACTTTGCTCCCTCCATCTCGGAAGCGCTCCGGCCGCGGTCGTCCAGAGCTCCGAAGGAGTATAGTACTGCCCCGGTCACCATCAGGCCGGCGATCACCAGCCATACCCTGGACATTATCAGCTCAATCATGGGCTCGCCTCCACCACGACGCACAGCCTACCATCGATCCTAGCGCACTCCAGCATTAGGGATAACGTCCCGGCCTCAAGTAACAGTGGGGAACCGCTCATGGTTACGGTCCTCACTGGCGGGTCATCAGATACGATCGCGTTAAAGACCATATCCTCCTCCAGGCAGCGGATGCTGTAGGCGGACGTGTCGTCGATACCGCCTCCCACCTCCACGGCCAAACCGTATCTCGATGATGCCTGGGGCAGCTCCAAGGTTATCGAGCGCCGGTTTCCCTCCCCGGCCGACAGCACCTCCTCGGACATCCGGGCCAGCCTGTTGGCCTCCGATACAATTTCCGATCGGGCTATGGAGCGCTCATATCCTTCCAGACTTCCCATTACCGCCGGGGCGGTAAGGGAGATGAGAAGGGACATTATCAGCAGCTTCAACGGCAGGCCCTCCAGGGCCCGACGGTCCCCTGACAGCATGGCCTCACTCCGAGATCACCGGGATGGTCAGGGAGCCGTCCGTTCCCATGCCGCTCTTGGTGGCGCTTACCGTTAGATATCCCACGGACTTACCGATCTGGGAGGCGCTAAGGCCTGTGAACGTGACCTTACCCGTTATGTCCGTGGTGCCGTGGACCTGCTTTCCGTCGCCGGTCCTTATGTTGCACCCGTCCACCAGGACAGTGGCCCCCTGCACGGCCTCGCCGCTCTTGTCCAGAACGGTGATGGTCAACGTTATGCCGCTCCTCGTGTGGATACCGTCACGGTCGCCATCGGTGAGCACCAGCTCGCTGGGGCTGGAGTACACGGCCTCTATACCGTTGGGAGCGCTGATGCCTCCCATCCATCCCAGCAATATTGCGGTGCCTAGCCCGGCCACGACCACCATTATCATAAGCTGCAACGGCAGCCCCTCGATCCCTGCGTCCTTGTCCTTGTGGATGTTCTTGCTGAACGATCTCATGTTTCTCCCGGTGCTCTCGATCTACGGGAGGGTATCTCACCTATGGCACTACACTAAGTCTTCGAAGAGTTTACCGGAAAAGGGTCTCATCAACGGTGGTGTAGATGGGGCCCGAACGTGTCAGAACGCTCTTCTTCAAGCGGATGCGGTCCACATGGGCCTTGCCCAAGTAGGTATGGGCGTTCTCATCCAAGATCGTACGGACCGCCGGTACTGACTTCTCAACTCTCGCCCGGGCCACGGTCAGGTGAGGTGTGAAGCCCCGCCTCTCCGGCTGGAAACCAAGAGGGGAGAGGAGGTCCTCCAATCGGCGGGCTATGACCGCCAGCGGTTGCGCGTTCTCCAGTCCCACCCATATCACCCTTGGCCGGTCCTTGTGAGGGAACGCTCCCATTCCTTTCAGGGAGAGGTCGAAAGGGACCGCACCCTCGATCGCCTTCCTCATGCACTCCGAGATCCCCCTGACCTTGGACTCCTCGGTGTCGCCTAGGAACTTCAATGTGACGTGCATGAGGGAGGGGTCCACGGTCTTCAGTGTAGGGTCGGCAAGGTGGATCTTTCTCAGAATGTCCTCCAGCCTCCCCTCCCATGGAATATCGACCGAGATGAACGCCCGGAACGTCATGCCAGGGGTTAATCTTGGGTCAATGACAAAAGAATGTCGTCCGTTCATTCGTAGTTGAGCATGGTATATCTTTTTTGTCTAGGCCGTGTGGGCACAAAAGACTCGCGACCGTCATGTGTCATCAGGAGCCGGCCTCAGCCCCGTCCCTAAAGGGCACTACAGAACTGTTAAGTACAGGGCTTCTCGGCTTAAGGCGGGGATCATGTATGTCAGAACGGTCGTGGATGAACAAGTGCATGATAGGGGAACAGCTGTCTTCTTGGGCTCAGGCGTTGTACCCGCTTATCCTCCATCGCAGATATAGGAAGGCCACGACGACCAGGGCAACAGAGATGACCAGCCCGTACACCGAGGTGGCTGCCCCTAGCTCGCCACTGAAGAACTCCCCCATGGAGGCGAAGAGGTTGAAGAAGGCGTGCATGAGGACCGCTATGAGGTAGAATGGCCACCAGTGAACACCGTAAGATTTCGCACGGGCCACACCGTATCCGGAGACAGAGGTGGATGCGGCATGCATGAGCGAGGAGGAGATGCTGCGCACGAACGCGAGGACCAGGAATGCCACCAGGCCCTCCTCGAAGAGTGCTGTACCCTCGTAGAGGAAGTTCTCCGTGGCGGCGAAGCCCAGGCCGCAGGCGGCACCGAATATCAGGCCGTTGCGCGGCCTCCATATGTAGCGAGAGAAGTTGCGCACCACCATGACCTTGGCGAACTCCTCTATGAAGGGTGCCACGACAATGATGGCCAGGAAGGTCAGTATGGTGGGCTCGCGGACAAACAGCTGGTACTCCCGGACCACCGGGGAGTACAGGAGCTCGGCGGCAATAAGCTCCAGGATGGTGGCGATTATGACCGCGATGACCGCACCACCGATGAACGTCATGATGAGGTCATCCCACCGTTCTTTCTTGCCTCGCTCACCCCATCGCAGCCAGAACAGGACGGCAAGGGACGGGACGAAGGCTGCGATCAGGAGGAGGAGCGTTCCTGTCACCTGGTCAGCATTCATCAGGTCCAGGTAGCAGGAGGCCGGGTATTAAGGATGATGTTTCCAAGCATGGATGAAAATTTGGAAAGGGGAGCAGAGCTCCGTTGACATCTGATCGTACGGTCTTACTCGTCGATGGTGATGGCGTTGTTGGGGCACTCGTCGACGCAGGCCCCGCAATCCACGCAATCGCTCTCGTTGATCACCGCTACATCGGTGACCTTGATGGCCGACTGGGGGCAGACATCCTCGCAAGCTCCGCATCCAACGCACTCGTCAGCGTTAATCTTCGCAACCAAATCTAACACCTCGGTTAATTTGGATGCACAATCTAATAACTCTATAAAAAGACTTCCACTGAAGGGTGAGCGAGAGAAAAATGGGGAGGCGGTGAGCGCCTCCGTTCACGAGAACATGTTGAACCGATATTCGTAACCGTCGGTGCGCACCAGGTTCTTCAGCTCCCCCTCTCCGATGAGCATGAAGGCGTGCCTTATAATGGCCTCATAGAACTCGCAGTAGGGGCTCCTCTCGAGGATGGTGCCTTTCTCGCTATACAGCTCCCCCGGACAGGGGGCTCCGCAAACGTTTCTTATCGCGCAGTCGGCGCATACAGGTATGTTCTCAGCCCATCGGGAGCGCACCAATCTCAATCCATCGGAGCGTACCGCCTCTTCCACCCCTCCCTTGCGGAAAACGCTCGAGGTTCTGAAGTCGCTGATGCCCAAGAACTCTGAGCACGGGTAAATTGAGCCGTCCGAGGCCACGGAGAAGAAGCATCTTCCTCCGCCGCAAGGGGTGATGTCGCACATAAGCCTCCGGCCCTGCGGGGCCAC
>MVRB01000127.1 GCA_002067635.1 Methanomassiliicoccales archaeon PtaU1.Bin030
AACCCCGATGATTGAACGCCTTTTCGTATGACTTCTAATGGGTCCTGATCATTCGCCATCGACCCTGGCCAGATTAGCATACACATCGATGGGTGCTGTCGCCTCCGGTGTTCCATCGATGCCCTTAGCGATGCCATTACCAGTGACGATTTCGTCATCCTCTCCTACAGTCTCGCCATCCGGGATAGCGTCCCCTGCTATGACTCCATCAGAGACCATGATGTTGGCGGTATTGATCTGGCTCAGAACGCTGCCGGAGGACAATTCTGCCGCCCAGGTCTCGACGGTGTAGTTGCCGCTGGTGACGAAGTACAGGTCAAAGCTGACCGACCAGTTACGTGGACCATCCGTGGTGGCGGCCGCGGACAACGAGGTCCTGGCGAGCTCACCCACGAGGCGGTCACCAGTATCCCTCCAGCTGAGGAAGTAGTACCCTGTGGATGTGGGCACCCTCACCTGCACGTCAACGCTCCCTATCCCCTCCTTGGATATCGCCAGGTAATCCACCACCGTGCCTGTCCACCCGCCGCCGGTGACAGCCTCGTCGATCACTCTCGCCGGGGACCAGGTGGTCAGGTCCAAGCTGCCCGCAGGAGAGATGAGGCTCTGGACCAGGTCGATCGTGGGATTGGAGGCCGGGTCCACCTCGAAGCTTACCCAGCGGGCAGGGCTGACCGCCGTCAGGTTCCCCAGGTCCGTGAGCGGGAGATCCCTAGCATCAGCAAGCCAGATGCGGAACGTGTAGCTTCCGGAGGAGATCATGGTGAGGTTGAAGGTCGCGGTGACGTTCATAGAGGTAGCACCTGCGCCCTGTGTGAACCGAGGCCCCATCCCAATGGCCGAGGTACCCTCCCCGGAGTACCACTGTACCAGCTGCTGGTCATAGGTCAGGATCGCCGCTCCGTTCCTGATATCGGGTCCGTCCATAACGATCACCCAGACAAATTCTCCGCCCTTACCCGTGGTGGCAGAGACCGGTGACGCGCTGACGCTGAAGCCCACCGACTCACCTACTGTCTTCACCATCGAGGTCAGCGTTGTGGTGGGAGCGTTGAATCTCAGACCTTCTCCTGACGTCTGATCGTTGCCATCCCTGTTTCTCCCAGTCTGGTTCTGGTCCGCGAGGCCGGGAACCACCACCGTGGCTAAAACGAACAGGCCGATGAGGCCCAACGCCACGACCCATAGGCGGCCGAAACCCTGACCTTTCATCCGGGATCCAGATTGGAAGAGGTGAAATAACTATTTGTACTTAGGTCCGGCCCTGACGGCGGGCCCGCTACACTGTTAAAATACCAAGGCCGCCCATCTTGCTATCCGGTGGAAAAATGGGAAGGATCGCCAACATGCTCACGGAGCCGCCCGGGCCCAGGGCGAGGGAGATAGTGGCTGCGGACCATCGATACCTTGCGACCGCAACCAAGGCGTCCCCGGTGGCCGTCTCCCACGCTGAGGGCGGAAAGGTCACCGATGTTGACGGCAACACCTATCTCGACTTTGCCAGCGGCATATCGGTCATGAACGTGGGGCATTCTCATCCCAGGGTGGTGAAGGCAGTGCAGGAGCAGGCATCCAGGCTCTTCCACTTCGCGGGCACGGATTTCTACTATGATGCGCAGGTGGCCTTGGCCAAGAAGCTGACGGAGATGGCACCGGGGTGCGGGGACAAGAAGGTGTTCTTCACCAACAGCGGCACGGAATCCGTGGAAGCGGCCATGAAGGTCGCGCGCTGGTACTCCGGTCGGAAGAGGTTCCTGGCTTTCCTGGGATGCTTTCATGGGAGGACCATGGGTGCCCTCTCCTTGACATCTAGCAAGACAGTGCAGCGGGCACGCTCCTTCCCGCTGGTGCCGGGGGTGACCCATGTCCCCTACGCCTACTGCTACCGGTGCCCTTTTAAGCAGGAGCCAGGCTCATGCGGCACCCTCTGCGCCAAGATCATCGAGGAGACCTACTTTCCTACCATACTGCCGCCGGACGAGGTCGCCGCCCTGTTCTTGGAGCCTGTGCTGGGTGAGGGCGGCTACATCGTGCCCCCGGGGGCGTTCGTAAGGGAGCTGTCACGGATATGCAAGGAGAACGGCATCCTGCTCGTGGACGATGAGGTGCAGGCGGGAATGGGTAGGACCGGGAGGATGTGGGCCATCGAGCATTTCGGCGTCGTTCCTGATATCCTATGCACGTCCAAGGCACTGGGCTCCGGGCTGCCCATCGGGGCTGCCATCCTTCCTGCCCACATGGACCTTGGGCCCGGAGCCCACTCCAACATCTTTGGGGGTAACCTCCTGGCCTGCGCCTCCGCCCTGGCCACATTCGAAGTGCTGGAGACCGAGGGGCTGGTGGAGAACGCCTCCAAGATGGGTTCGTACCTGCACCAAAGACTGTTAGAGCTCCAACAGCATCATGAGATCATCGGGGACGTGCGGGGCATGGGCATGATGCAGGCCACTGAGCTGGTCAGGGACAGGCGTACCAAGGAGCATGCGGCCAGGGAGAGAGATGACATCATCGAGAGGTGCTTCAAGCTCGGGTTGATCCTCCTTCCGGCCGGACGGTCCGCGATCCGCTACATCCCCCCGTTGATCGTGGACAGCGAGTTCATAGATGAGGCTGTGGACATCCTCGATAAGGCGCTCCGTGAGAAAGAGAGGTGAGATGATCAAGCATTTCAAGGCAGCATCGATGCAGTGGGTGGATGGACCAGGCTATTCGAAGAGGAGGCTTTCAACCGGCGATCTCTTCCCTCAGGAGGTGGACCTGCTTCAGGAGGTGCGGTTCAGGAAGGGCTCGACCATTCCACCCCATTATCACAAGGAGCAGACAGAGATCTTCTTCGTTCTAGCAAAGGGCTCGATTATCATCGATGACCGGCGTATCGACGCGGAGGCAGGCGATGTCATTGTCTGTGAACCAGGGGAG
>MVRB01000128.1 GCA_002067635.1 Methanomassiliicoccales archaeon PtaU1.Bin030
CTCCGTCGCATTGAAAGGTCCGGCACCCTCCAACGCCCTAATGACGTCCAGCCTTCTGTCGACACTCAGTATCCAACGGATAATATCGTTCAAGAGCGCTCCCTCAGTCTTTTCGTATCGCTTAATATATTTGTTGCTTCCCACCGATTATCCGGTTCATATCATCTTGTCTTGACCTGCCGTACATGGATGCCAGTTCAACGTTCATCTCCCGCACGGAATCGGCGAACCGGCGATGGTGCTCTGGGACCTCTGGAAGGCCATCGCCGTTAAGATCGCCATCGATGATCGCGCCATTGCTGATAAGACGGGAGGAGGATATGTGTGAATTGGTCAGCAGGGCTCGGTGCAGTACCACACAGCCATCCATCAGGGTGCAATCGAACAATATGGACCCAAAGCCGATGAAGCAGCCCTTCCCTATGGTGCACGGCCCATGGACGATGCAGCCATGAGCCAATGTGCTGCCTACGCCCACTCGGACGGTGGAACCGCTCAATGCATGGATGATCACATTGTCCTGAATGTTGCACTCATCCTCGATGACTATCTTCGAACCAGGCTCATCGGCACGGATCGATGCGTTCGGAGCAACGTATACCCCACTTCCTATGGTCACATCTCCCAATATGGACGAGGACGGGTCGACATATGTGCCATTTCCAATTTTCGGCTCTTTCAGAACTAGCATGCGCGCCTACCTTGAACCTAATATCCATTCTTACTATATGAAACAATATGAGAGAATATGAGAAATTATTAATACATCGCTTACCTTAGACCATATCGTAGCTCCCATCGGACTTATGAGGTTCGTTTAGATGGATGTACAGTTTTGGTTATGGGGCGGGTTCTTCGCGTTGATAGCAGCCATGTTGTTCATTGACCTTGGATTGGTTCACCGAAAATCCCACGTTGTCCGTATGAGGGAAGCGCTGATAATGAGTAGCTTCTGGATAGCCCTTGCTGCGGTTTTCAACATCGGGATATGGTTGTGGATGGGGTCCGATCTGGCACTTGAGTTCACCGCTGCATACATTATGGAAAAAACCCTTAGTGTAGACAACCTTTTCGTATTCATCCTTGTCTTTACCTACTTTTGTATCCCGACAATGTACCATCATAAGATATTGTTCTGGGGCATTATCGGCGCATTGGTTTTCCGTGGAATATTCATCTACTTAGGAGTTACTGTTTTGGAAAACTTCCACTTCTTTATCTATATATTTGGCGGCATATTAATCTACACAGCGCTTAAAATGGTGTTGCAGAAGGACCGGGAGATCTGTCCCGACGATAACTCAATGGTCCGATTGTTCCGTCGAGTAGTCCCAATCACAAAAGAGCTCCATGGGGAGCGTTTCCTGATAAAAAAGGAGGGGGTATTGATGGCTACTCCTCTCCTCCTAACTTTGGTCTTCGTGGAGGCATCGGATATCATGTTCGCTCTCGATTCGATACCCGCGGTCCTCGCCATCAGTAAGGATCCTTTCATAATCTATACCTCAAATGCCTTTGCGTTGCTGGGTCTTCGATCGCTCTACTTCGTTCTCTCTTCTGCATTGCCACTGTTCAGGTATCTCAAGTATGGCCTGGCCGCCATCCTTGGGTTTGTCGGTGTAAAGATGGCTGCATCTGATTTCCTGCATCTACCTGTGACAGCTTCGCTGGGGGTCATCATCTCGATACTGGCCCTCACAATCATAGCTTCAGTCCTCCGAAACCGCATGGATGGAATTAATTCCTCAGGGGCGGGAGAAAAACTTGTGCGGGGGATGGACCAGGAGTAGAACAGAAAGGGGATGTCGGTTGAGGGCCCTTCGTCCTAGCTGCCTCTCCCTACCTCACACTGCCATCATTGTGCTGGTTGGACCGGCGTCATGATCTTTGAGTACATTATTATGTGGCCATTGACGATCTCTGGGGTCTTGGTGTAGATCTCGATCATGGGGCCCAGTGCTCTGTGCCTTTGTACCTGGATGAACTCCGCAAGCGCCAGATGGGCCTTGCCCAGCTCCCTGCCTGGGCCCTTGAAGGAGAGCGTGGCTACCTTCATCGCCGGCATCGTCCGGGTCTTGATGCCTCGGAAGGCTCTCCCCGACCCCCTGAAGGTGATAGCTATCTCGCTAAGGCACTTCTCCCTTGGAACCTTCTGGGGATCGTCAAGGTATATCCCTATGGGATAAGGGCCCGGCAACACCTTCTGTTCCTCGGCCCAGGCGAAAAGCTCTCCCATGAGCTCGCTCCAGGGGATGTCATCGTAGGGTCCCTGGTGCTCTATGTACGCGATCAGGGTCTCCTTCCGGTCCTCGAACTTGGGCTTCACGGCCTATTACTCCGGCCTACCGTATCCCGCATAGGCGGATAACGGTTGCCCGCTAGCCTTCGTGCGCTGAGTTCATCATGCAGGGGCGTGGCCTCTAGCTTCGAGGCCGTTCAAAGAAACGCTTGATCGTGGCCTTTGATCATTTGGCCAGTGGCCATGCGTATGGTGAACTCAAACATGGTAAGGCAGGTCTCTTAGGTCTGGATTAGGGCGTAACCAGAAAGGAAACGCCGACCGCCTACTCCTGAGGAGGGGGTGCCTGTTGATCAGGAAGCTCTTGAACCTCATGCCTCCTACGCCGGATTAGTACGAAAGCTGCCACAATGGCCATGACCACCACGGCAATGGCGAGGATGCCAGGGATGGTATCCCCGATGTCCAAGGTGTTAAGGACATCGTTGGCGGCCGCGCTACCCTCATGAGGATAAGGGCCCTCGGAGGACCAGTCGCTCCACTCGTTCCCCTGCCCATCATAGCTCCAGGCGTTCACGCCCCGGTCATAGGTCTGGGGATGTTCTGTGTTGTAGCTTGCACCCGCCCCGTTGTTGTCGATGAAGATGTTACCATAGATGGTGTTCCCATCGCTGCTGGAAAGGTAGAGGCCGTGGTCCCCGCAGCTCGACACCACGTTGCCAGCAATGTTGTTGCTGGTGGACGTGCACAGCTCTATACCTTCGTATAGGGAATCGGTGATGGTGTTTCCGGAGATCATGATATCGGACGATGAGATTAGCAGGATCCCCGTCTGGCAGGAGGTTATGGTGTTGTTGGTGATAGTGCAGTTTCTGGAATTGTACATGAAGACGGCGCTGAAGCAAGCGCCCACTGCAGAGTCCCTGACTGTCACGTTGGACGCTCCGGTGACATCGACGGCATAGCTGGACGTACCACTTAAGGTGCAGTTCTCGATGATGAGGTGCTTGCTCGTACCGGAAACGGTGATGCCCTGACCGTTCGTCGGGTCACTGATGATGATGTCAGAGATCGTGTAGGGGTTCGACCATGTTCCGTCCCCAGGCCATCCGTTCTCCGCCGCCTGCGATGCCAGTTCGGCATCACCGGCGATGGATATCTGGCCGGTTGTGGATGCGTTGACCGTGGCCACGCTCATCGTTGATGCGAGAAGAGCGGCTGACATCAGCAGCAAGGTCAGGGAGAGCGCAGAAGCCCATCTCTTCATGGCGGACCCTCGGTCACGCACGGCATTCCATCCTCCTGTAGTTCACATGGGTGAAGTCGTACCGTGCGTATGGCCGATGCCGTCCAGGTATAAGAGCTGAGTTTTCATCGCTATCAATTCCAGGAATGACGTGTGGGCGTTACGTTCCTTTATCCTCTCCAGAGACCAATAATGGGTCGAGGGGCGTGCACGTGGACCGCAGGGACATGAGGGGCAGGACATACCGCAAGAGGTCTCGAAGGGGGCTTGAGGAGCGCGTGGGCCTGCTGGAGGAGAGGGTCGAACGACTGGAGGCAGCGGTGAGGCTGAAGGAACGCGTGGGCGCGGACGAACGATCTTGCTGCGATGACCTCATCGGGTGCTTGGATGACTGTGTGACCGATGTCCGGCAGCTGCGCCAGAGGGTTAGGGATGTCCGCTCCTAGGCCAGTGGTCATCGATACCAACGTTATCATCGATGCGTTCGTCCGCTCGGGCGACGGTCGCAGTCAGGGCTCCATCGAGCTGTTGAGGAGGGTAGAGAGGGGGGACTATATCGGGGTCCTTCCTACCCCAGTCCTCGTGGAGGTCTACTACGTGGTGCTGGACGTGACCAAGGACCCGGGGCGCGCCCAAAGGACCTTGAGAGCGCTGCTGCAGCTGCCGAACATCAGGGTCCAGAGCGTGGAGAAGGGACATGCCCTGGCGGCCGCCGAGATCATCAGGGAGAGCAACTATGTTCGCCTGGGCAAGGGGAGCAGGCTGGGCCGCAGGTCCCAGGGCCTATCCACTGTTGACTCCCTCGTGCTGGCCATCGGCAGCGGTATCCCAGGCGCGGTGGTTTGCTCCAACGAGGGCCGCTTCTCCCAGGTGCGGTCGGTCCGCACCATGCGGCCGCGGGAGATCCTCGGGATGCCGGAAGCGGAAACCCCGGTCAATGGCGGAAGACCCTGACGCCGGTGAAAACCATGGCCATCCCGTGCTCGTTGGCGGCGTCGATCACTTCCTGATCGCGTATGCTTCCGCCGGGCTGGATGATGGCGGTGGCCCCGGCCCTGGCAGCCTCGTCGACCCCGTCGCGGAAGGGGAAGTAGGCGTCAGAGGCTATGACCGAGCCCTTGGCGTTCTCCCCGGCCTTGTGGGCCGCTATGAAGGAAGAGTCGACCCTGGACATCTGGCCGGCCCCGATGCCCAC
>MVRB01000129.1 GCA_002067635.1 Methanomassiliicoccales archaeon PtaU1.Bin030
GGACATGTGCTATACATCACTGGCGACGATAACTGACTACGATGTGTGGGCACCAGAGCCGGTGGACCTGCCCACAGTGCTGAGGGTCATGAGCGAGAACGTAGAGAAGGTCCGCAAGCTGATCTCCTCCACCCTTCCCAAGATCCCGGCGAAGAGAAGCAAGTGCCCCTGTCCCCATACCCTGAGGGACGCGGGCATCTGAAGCCTTCCTGTGCAGATTGAAATACCGTTCCATCACGGTTTTCAAATGGGCGAGGGATCGGCCCCTTGGAGCTGGGCATAGCCTGGGAGCCTGAGGCCTATTCCCCTATCACCTTACGGTAACCACTCTCGTCCAGGAGGTGGTCCTCCGCGCCAGGATCGTCCATCTTGATGACGGCCAGCCACCCCTCGTCATAGGGGGATTCGTTGATGAGCTGGGTCTGTTCCTCCAGTATAGAGTTGACCTCGGTCACCTCGCCGCTCACCGGCGCATACACTGCGGCCACGGTCTTCACGCTCTCCAGCTGTCCAAGCACCTCCCCCCTCTGGTAGTGTTTCCCCTTCTGCGGTAGTTCGATGAAAACTATCTCCGTCAGCTGGTTCTGGGCATGATCGGTGATGCCCACGCGCGCATTCCCGTCCTCCATCTTGACCCACTCGTGGTCAGATGTGTACCTCAATCCTTCCTTGACGATGCTCCTGTCCGCCATTGGATCCCCCTAATCGAAGCTCCATGCGATACCGGAGATATATCTGTTATCGGCAAAAGGTCATATAACCTCAAGCAGTTGGATTGAGGAAATGAAGATCACTGTCCATGGCATCGTTCAGGGGATAGGCTTCCGACCCACCGTTTATAGGATCGCCAATTCCATGGGGTTGCGGGGCCATGTACAGAACAACGGTTCCAACGTTGTCATCGTAGTGGACCGAGAGGCCGAGGAGTTCATCCGGCGACTGCGGCAGGAGCTCCCTCCCCTGGCGCGACTGGACTCGGTGGAGATGACGCCATGCGATGTGTTGGGTGATGGCTTCAGGATCATCCCCAGCTCCAGCGGCGAGAAAGGTGTGGGGATCCCCAATGACACGGCGGTGTGCGATGATTGCCTTCGAGAAATGTTCGATCCCGCGGACCGGAGGTACCTATACCCCTTTACGAACTGCACCAACTGCGGGGCTCGGTTCACCATCATCCAGGACCTCCCGTATGACCGGGTGAGGACCTCCATGAGGGACTTCCCCATGGACCCGGAATGCCGGAACGAGTACGATGAGCCATCGGCAAGAAGGTTCCATCACCAGACCATTTCCTGCCCCCGGTGCGGGCCTTCCTTCTACCTCCTTGACGGCGATGGGAACCACGTAGATGCGGGGGACCCCATCCAGACCTTTGCGGAGCGGCTTCACGACGGGGCCATAGGTGTGGCCAAGAGCTGGGGCGGCATGCACATTTGCTCCACGTTGCCCACCCTCCCGCGCCTGCGGGCCTGGTACCGCCGGGACCAGAAGCCTTTCGCCATCATGGTCCGGGACCTGGAGGCCGCACGCCGGTACGGCATGCCCACGCAGTTCGAGGAGAGGCTGCTGCTCTCGCCCCATCGACCGGTGGTCCTGGTGCATAAGAGGGAGGGGCTCGTCAACGAAAGGGTCTCCCCGGGCCTGAGCACCATAGGGATGTTCCTGCCGTATACTGGGATGCATCATCTTCTCTTCCACTACATCCAGGAGGACGCCCTGGTCATGACCTCGGCCAACACGCCGGGCGAGCCCATGGTCCTCCGTGACACCGACGCCCTGGACCTGGGAGCGGATCTGTATCTGATGCATGACCGGGAGATCCTCAACCGCTGTGACGATTCTGTTATCAGGACGTACAAGGACCGGACCTTCTTCATACGCCGTTCCCGAGGGCACATACCCTCTTCTTTGGACGTACCTCTGAAGGGTCAGGCCATCGGCCTGGGTGCGCAGGAGAACCTGTGCGGGGCGGTGGCCAAGGATGGGCGCATTTTCAACACCCAGTACGTCGGGGACGGGGACTCCATGAGGGTCATTGATTTCCTGGAGTCGGCGGTCGAGCACTTCCGGAAGCTGCTGGGAGTGGACCGCCCTCAGGCGGTTGCGGTGGATCTTCATCCGGGGTATACCAACCGCAAGCTGGGGAAGAAGCTGGCGTTGCGCGAGGGAGCGGAGCTGGTCGAGGTACAGCACCACTGGGCCCATGCGGCCGCTCTGCTGTTGGAATCGGGCGAGGAGGAGATGGTGGCCCTCACCCTGGACGGAACTGGCTACGGCACGGACGGCCAGGCGTGGGGAGGGGAGGTGCTGCGCGCGGACCTCGCCTCCTTCGACCGCGTCGCCCACCTGCAGCCCATACCCCTTCTGGGAGGTGAGAAAGCGGTACGCGACCCTCGACGGCTGGTTTTCGCCCTGGACGAGATGGCGGGCAGGCCGGGAGAGTACTTCAATGACGCTGAGGCGGCGGTGCTGCGGAAGATAATGCCCCACAGCGTCACCAGCAGCGGTTTTGGCCGACTGCTGGACGCCCTGTCCTGCTACCTTGGCGTGTGCCAGAGGAGGACGTACGACGGGGAGCCGGCCATGAAGCTGGAGACCCTCTTGGAGAGGGGGAAGGTGCTCCCCGGCCTGGATGCAGAGAGGGTGGGAGGCACGGTCATGACCGTGCCCATGTTCCAGCAGCTGAGGGAGATGAAGGGTTCGCGGGAGGACCTGGCAGTCACCTTCGTGGCCTCCGCACTGAGGTCCCTTGTGGATGCCGCTGTGGACGAGGCCAGTAGCAAGGGCATCGATGCTATCGGCCTCACGGGAGGAGTCTCCTACAACGGCGTGGTGTGCTCACTGGTGGATGATATGGTGAGGGGGCAAGGCCTGAGGTTCATCTGCCCAGACCGGTTGCCTAACGGCGATGGCGGTATCGCTAGCGGGCAGTGCGCCATCGCCCTGAAGAGGATGAGCTGAGCGTTTAGCGGACCTGATCGACCAGCAGGGGCAAGGGCCTTTCGAACCATTTCGTGGAGCCCAGGTCCTTGACGCACTTACCGACGCAGGCCCCCTCCTTGGGCGAGGGA
>MVRB01000130.1 GCA_002067635.1 Methanomassiliicoccales archaeon PtaU1.Bin030
AAAGCACCCGCTCTCAAAGATCACGACCGGCCCGCTGGCAGACCTGCCCACAGCATTTCGCCAATGAATTTAAGTGGGCCCGACCTTTCATCGAGTAGGGAGCGGGATCGGCCATGGGAGAGCTTGTATGCAACGGCTTGGGGAAGGTCTATAGCGGCGGAAAAAGGGCGCTTTCGTCTGTTAGCTTTCGCATCCCTACCTCCGGTATCTTCGCCCTCATTGGGAGGAACGGCGCAGGTAAGACCACGCTGACCCGCATCCTCTCCACCCTGCTCGAGCCTAGCGAGGGAGGGGCAAGCATCGACGGCCTGGACGTGATGGCCGATGCCAACCGACTGCGGGAGCGGATGGCCGTGGTCCCGCAGGAAGCGCGGGCTATAGCATGGATGTCGCCGGTGCAGATGATAACATCGTACCTGTTATGGAGAGGGCTGGACCTTAGGGAGGCGAAACGCCGAGCGCTTGATTCCGTGGAGAAGGTGGGGATGAGGGAACATGCCAACAAGCTGAACCGCAACCTCTCCGGAGGGATGAAGCGTAAGGTCCTGGTGGCCATGGTCATCGCCTCCGGTGCCGACCTCATCTTCCTGGACGAGCCCACGACGGGCCTGGACCCCATATCCCGGAAGGAGCTGTGGGAGATCCTCATCGACCTCAGCAAGGACCGTTTCCTCTTCATCACCACCCATTACCTGGAGGAGGCCGAGCGGGTGGCGGACCGTATCGGCATCCTCGACGACGGACGGCTGCTGGTCCTGGGCAGCATGGAGGAGCTTAGGGCCAAGCTCCCCCACCAGTACAGCTTACGGGTGAGCGCAGGGGCGGACCTCCCGACCTTCGAGGGGGAGAAACGCCTGGGGAGGGACGGGCAGGTGCAGGTCCTGACCTCGCAGGAGGATGCCATGCACATCTCCCGATCTCTCCTGGAAAGGAAGGAAAAGTTCTCGTTGAACCCCGTCACCCTTGACGATATCTTCTACCAGATGGTAGGTCGGACCATCTCCTCCGAGGTCGAAGAGGAGGACCTTAAATGAGCAAGGTGGGAAGCCAGCTGCTGGCGTCCATACTGGTGAACGCCATCTATGAGATGAAGAACTACCCCATCATCCTGATCAACACGGTCATCTCCCCCCTCTCCTTCCTTATCCTCATCGTCTTCGTCAGCCGGGGGGAGCTCCTGGGAGTGGCCATCATCGGCGGCCTCATCATGACCATGTTCCAGGCTGGGACCTTCCTGCAGTCCGACCTCTCCCATCTCAAGAACGACTTCAAGCTCCAGGAGATGGTGGTGGCCTCCCCCACCAGGGCTGGTGTGTACGTCGCGGGCATCGCCATCTCCGAGCTGATCTACTCCTCCCCGGCCATCATCATCCTGTCCACGCTGTTCGGCCTCTACGTGCACACCACGCTGATCAACGTCCTTGGCATCATCGCGGTGCTGCTGCTGATGTTCCTAACGTCCATAGCCCTGGGCTTCGCGCTGGCCACGGTGACCACGGACATTGTGCAGAGCTTCGCCTTCTCCCGCTTGATCACCACCCTGTTCTCGACCCTGGCCCCTGTCTACTATCCCATCACCCTCCTCCCCGAGCCGGTACGCACCCTCGCCTACCTGTCGCCCACCACCTACGCCGCCCAGCTGTCCCACGGCCTGGCAGGCTACCAGCAGCTGTCCCCGGACATTGCCGTGATGGACTGGGGGGTGCTCCTGGGCATCACCGCGGTGTGCATGTGGTTGGGGCTGAGGAAGGCGCGGTGGCGGGAGCGCTGAGCCCGGATGCTCACGGCTTACAGCTCCCTCAGGGCCTCCTCCACGCTCCAGCCCTGGTGCACTATCCCCGAAATGGCCCGGAGCATCTTCACGGGGTCCTCGGCCTGGAACACGTTGCGGCCCATGGCCACGCCCCCGCCGCCAGCCTCCACGGAATCGTGCACTGTCTCCATCAGCTCCTTGGTCGTCTCCATGCGCGGACCTCCGGCGACGACGACCGGCACCGGGCATCCCCTCGTCACCTCCCGGAAGGACTCCACGCTACCGGTGTAGTTGGTCTTGACGATGTCCACGCCCATCTCCGCCGCTGCTCGGGCGGCTATCTTCACATACTGGGCCGAGGTCTCGGAATCTATCTTTCGGCCCCGTGGATACATCATGGCCAGTAGGGGCATCCCCCACTCCCGGCACTTGGTGGCGGTCGTGCCCAGCGAGCGAAGCATCTCCCCCTCCGTCTCCGCGCCCACGTTGATGTGGACTGAGACGGCGTCCGCGCCCATCTTCAGGGCCTCCTCCACCGGAGTTACCAGGACCTTGTCGTTGGGGTCGGGGGAGAGGGAGGTGGATGCTGACAGGTGCATTATCAGCCCGATGTCCTTACCGTGTCGCCGATGCCCGTGCAGGGGCAGGCCTATATGTCCCAGGACCGCGTTGGCGCCCCCCTCGGCGATCTTGTCCACCGTCTCCGTCAAGTTCACCAGCCCCTTGATGGGCCCCAGGCTCATACCATGGTCCATGGGGACGATGACGGTGCGCCATGTCCTTCGGTCCATGATCCTTTCCAAGCGAACTGCCTTTCCAGTATAGCTCATTTCATCTCACCTTCTAAGATCGAGGATGGAAAATGGGGGCCTGCCGTGTTCACACTGGCAGGCCTTCAAAATATAAAGGCAGAGCTACGGAACGAGAAGAATGAAGGACCGACGTCGAATCCGTAGCTCGTATTTACCATCCTAAGGGGTGATGGTGATGTCCCTTATTAACAATGCCTTCGCCGGGGAGGGTGGTTCTGCCGACATGCAGTGGACCGGAGCTTTGATCTCCCCTCGTGAGAACCTGTCAGCCCTTGGCGATAAGCTTGATCAGGCCCGAGGGGCTTCCCTCCACGTCCCACTTTCCCATGGGCAGCGTCCAGATCTTGTCCGAGACCTGCTCCAGACCGCCAGCCGTATCGTTGTTGACGATGAGGGTGTAGATCTTGGAGCTGGTGCGGAGCTTGAAGTCGTTCCACTCGTTTATCAGGCCCACGTTGTTCAGGTTGGACTCCCCGTCGGTGAACAGAATGACGTCGGCCGCATGCCATTCCTTCCCCTTGACGTTCTCCAGTCCCACGCGCAGGGCGGAGTTGAAGTCGGTGTACCCCTCGAAATGCCGGACCATGAGGTCCAGGAGGTTCTTGGCCACCTTCTTCTTGTCCGCCAGGTCTATCTCCAGCTTCCAGTCAGAGGCGGCGAAAAGTATCACCTTTATGTTCCTTCCTTCCCGCTCCATGCGCTTCGCCAGCATGAGGATGAAGGCCTTGGCCAGTATCTCCGGCTCCCCGTACATGGAGCCGGAGGCGTCGATGAGGGCGATCACCGGTCCCTTCTTCTTTGGCTGCGGATAGTCTGGATCGTCCTGCCCCTT
>MVRB01000131.1 GCA_002067635.1 Methanomassiliicoccales archaeon PtaU1.Bin030
GCCCGGGACCGAAGTTCGTTCATGATGTGGTCAAGCGTTCCATCCTCCACACCTGCCATGCTGCTCACCTGCCGCAGGGCCGAACGATGTGCGCAATCATAATAGTTTATCGCTGCGATATGGCCGTCTGGAGGCAACGGTTGAAGATAGCCCATATATCAGACCTGCATTTCTCAAGTTCCCTGTTCGTTCCCCGGTGGGCGGATAACGTCGCTCGAGCCATGGAGAAGGAGAGACCGGAACTGCTGGTGGTGACGGGGGACCTGACCAATGATGGTTACGCCTCCGAGTTCGAAGCAGCCAAGAGCTTCCTGGACAGCCTGGAGGCGGAGGACATGATCGTGGTGCCCGGAAACCATGATTCCCGTAACCTTGGCTACACTGTCTTTGAGGAGATCATCGGGCCTAGGTTCCCCACCTATGTGGGAAGAGGGTTGACCGTCGTGGGCCTTGATTCCACCGAGCCTGACTTGGATGATGGCCACGTTGGCCGGGAGCATTACGGCCCTATCAGAGAGCGGTTCAACGGTCCGAACATCAGGATCGTGGCGCTTCACCACCACCTCATTCCTATACCTGGTACAGGTAGGGAAAGGCAGATACCGACCGATGCCGGAGATCTCCTGGGATTGTGCAAGGAGGTGGGCGTCGATATCGTTCTTTCGGGGCACAAGCACCTGCCCTGGATATGGAACCTTGACGGCTGCTACTTCATAACCACGGCCACGGCCACCACCCGCCGCCTCAAGGGGCGTTCCCGACCGGCCATGGGGATACTGGAGATAGAGGGACATAGCTTGGTGCTCCACGACATCAAGACCGATAACCTGGAAAGAACGATCGCGCTCAGGACCGAGCTTCGAACCCGTTAGGGCCACACTATGGACTCCACGACGCTGCTGGAACAGGAACGGTCACGAAAGGGGCGTGGAGCGAAGATCACGGTGGTCAGCTATGACGGCACCGCTGTCGAGAAGAGCTCCGCGACCGATATGGGTTCTGCCCTGGAATGGATAGGCCGACGGAGGGTGACCTGGATCTTGGTCCAGGGCAAGCTCGAGATGGACGAGCTGATGGTGCTCCAGAAGTGGGGTGGGCTCCATCCGCTGGTCATCGATGAGATAGCCGAGGAGGGGCCCAGCCGGCCAAAGCTTATGGACCTTCAGGGGGTCATCTTCCTTACCTGGAGGTTGTTACTGCTGGAAGGCCTGGAGGTGAAGGAGGAGCGTGCCGTGTGTCTGCTAGGCAAGGGCTTCCTGATCACCATAGTGCCGCCAGGCGTCAGGATGGACAAGACCATGGATGCCCTGGGCAATGAGCACAATGAGATCAGGAGCATGGGCACGGACTACCTCCTTTACGATATCATCGATTCGGTAATCGATGATTATTTTTCCATCTCAGAGGAGATGGGGGACCTCATCGAGGACGCTCAGGACAGTATACTTAACGACGGCGGCACGGAGGCGCTGGCGAACGTACAGGGGCTACGGCGAGCGTTGATAAAGGTCCGCAAGGCGATATGGCCGCTACGGGAGGTCATCAACGCGTTGGTGAAGGGGCAGTCCGACCTGGTCGATGCCTACACAGCCCCCTACTACCGCGACGCATATGAGCACACCATCGAGCTCATGGATACGGTGGATACTCACAGGGACATGGTCTCAGAGATGCTGGACATGTATCAAAGCATGGTGAGCAATCAGCTGAACAAGATAGTGAAGGTGCTGACCCTCATATCAGTAATATTCGCGCCCCTGACCTTCATTGTCGGCCTGTACGGTATGAACTTCGTCCATATGCCAGAGCTAAGCAGCCCCTACTCCTATCCTGCAGTATTGGTGATCATGCTGGTGCTGGCCGTCCTCATGCTGCTGATGTTCAAGCGCAAAGGCTGGTTCTGAGGCTGCAGGAAGGCCTTATATACAAGGAGAAAACTCTCTCGGCTCAAATCCGGTGAATATCATGGAGTCAGAGAAGATTTGCAGCTCATGCGGAGTAAGGCTGGGCAAGAACGACGGTATGACGTTCTTCAAGTGCCCCGAGTGCGGTGTGGTCGAGATCGGCCGCTGCCCCCAGTGCAGGGACCAGAGCATCACTTACACCTGCACCAAGTGCGGGTTCACCGGTCCTTAGGTGATAACATGGGAAAGGTGGCCGCAGTCTACAACATGATCCCCGAGAGCCCTGAGGCACCTCTTGAGGACATCATCAAGTCCATTCCTGGTGCGATACCCGAGGGCGTGACGGTCAACAACGTGGTCGTCAAGCCCTTCGCCTTCGGCCTGAAGATCATCGAGATCACCTGCATCATGGACGATACCTCGGGCATCATCGAGAAGCTGGAAGAGGCCCTACGTTCCGTCCCCCAGATCCAGGGCGTGGAGAACACCACCGTTACACTGATCTGAAACCTCTTACGGCGCCGAGGCGCCGAGATCGATATTTTTAATCACTCCAGGTCCACAACGTAGCGCGATGTGAGGTCCCACTCCGCACGGAGGTCCGTGAGGTCCAAATTCAGAACATGGCCGCCCTTGGTCCGATCGCTGCTCAGGAAGTGGAAGTGAAACTCCGCCGAGCTCAGGCCAGAGGTGTCGGACGGGCTCCACAGGCCGACCAGGGTCCCTTCGATACCACGATAATGGAACACTGTCTGGTTTCCAACGACGTCCGCCAGGGGAGGATAGGGGGGTGCCTGCTTGGGCACGGAGCGCACGGTGATGTTGTCGAAGGTCCCGGTGATCTTGATGAGATAGAAAGCATTGGACGTGGGGAGAGCCGCTTCGATCTGACCTTCCGCGTCGCTCAGGTTCAAGTGTCCCTGCAGGTCGATGGTGCCATCGACATCGAACCGGCTGACCTGCGCGAAGGGCGTGGTCTCGTCAGCGCTGATGAGCTGCACAGTGCCGTCGGCCCGAACCTTGTAGCACTTACCGTCAAGGACGATCATCTCCCCGTCCAGGCCATCGAACGTTCCCAGGCCGATATCGCCGTGCGAGATGATATCCCCAACGGAGGCGATGCCGTTGTAGCTGCCCCCCATAAGGTCGTCCAAGGACCCTGCCTGGTACAGGGACTCGCGGTCCTGCTTGAGGGGGGTGGCCAATGTGATCATGGCCGCTACGAATACAGCTGCGATGACGATGAGGACGAGGACGACCTGAGCGAGGCGGTTCATGGTCCGTTCATCGCTGGCGGTTTATTAAAAAATTTAGCCCTGGCCACTTCGCGCCCATCTCACGGTTCAAGCATCTCGAAGCCGGTGGGGGCGTCCCTTTTTCTTACCGTATCGATGCCCAGGAGCTCTATCATGATTACCTCCAGTATCTGCCACACCACCACCCCGCGGCGGATACAGCCCATGGTGGCCTTGCCATCCCTTCCGAAGGCGGCGTGAATATGGAGCATCATGCGGCCCTCCTCGTTGGGGAACAATGTACCGGAACCGGTCATCTCATGCACGTCCGGAAGGGTGTATCCCAGGGGGACCACGGGACGGGCGTCCCCGTCCTCAGGGCCGACCACGAGCTTGCTGTCCTTGTCAGCGGCCCCTACCACTATGAGGGCGGCGGCCCTCACGCCCTTGTCCTCGGCGAACCTTTCCAGGACCTCGTGCACCACCTCGCCCTGTTCAAGCCTGATGACGAAAATCCTGCCCGGTCGTGCCTCGGCGTACCTCATATGACTCCAGATGAGAAATAAGGGGAAAGGAGAAAAAGGTTTACTCGGGGAAGTCCCGGATGTATCCAGAGTCCATGAGCAGCTGGGTCTCGCCGCGGGCCCGCCTGATGACGGTCTCGGCACGGTGCATCAGCTCCTCCCTGCTCATCTTGGTGCGGGCCACACCGGTCTCCATGGCCTTCATCCCGACGGCGACAGCCTCCCGGGGGAAAACCTCCCACTCGTCCATCGTGGGCACGATGTGGGTCTCCGTCAGTCCCTTGTCCTCGGCGGTCTTGGCGATCTCCAAGGCCGCGGCGATACACATCTCATCGGTGATGGTCCTGGCCCTCACGTCCAGCGCTCCTCGGAATATGCCTGGGAAGCCCAAGGAGTTGTTGACCTGGTTAGGGAAGTCGGAACGACCTGTGGCGATGATTCGGGCCCCTGCCTCCTTGGCCTCCCACGGCCATATCTCCGGTATGGGGTTGGCGGTGGCGAACACGATGGAATCATCGGCCATGCCCTGGACCCAATCCTTCAGGATGGTACCGGGGCCGGGCTTGGATGCGGCCACCACGATGTCCGCGCCCTTCATGGCCTCCTTGGCACCGCCGACGATGTTCTCGGCGTTGGAGTGGGTGCACATGAACCACTTCTCCTTGTGAGAATCTTGGATATCGGTCCTGCCTGGATGCAACGTACCCTTGCTGTCCACCATTACGATGTTCTTGATGTTGAAGCCCGCAGAGACCATTACCCTGGCGATCGCTATGTTGGCCGCGCCTGCCCCTATCATGGCGACCTTGGACTCGCCGATCTTCTTACCCACGAGCTTGTGAGCGTTGATAGCTCCCGCGGTCTCGATGGTGGCGGTGCCCTGCTGGTCGTCATGCCATACCGGTATGTCCATCTCCGCTCGGAGACGGTCCAGGATCTCAAAGCACTTCGGGTTCTCGATGTCCTCGAGGTTGATCCCCCCGAAGGAGGGGGCCAGGTATTTGACGGTCTTGATGATCTCCTCGGGGTCCTTCGTGTTCAAGCATATGGGGACGGCGTCCACGCCTCCCAGATACTTGAAGAGCAGGGCCTTCCCTTCCATCACCGGCAGGCCGGCCTCGGGCCCTATGTCCCCCAGACCGAGGACCCTGGTGCCATCGGAGACGACCGCCACCATGTTGCCCTTGGAGGTGTGGTCGTACACTCTCTCGGGGTGGGCCTTGATGTCCTTGCATGGCTCGGCGACGCCGGGAGTGTACCAGATGGCGAAATCCTGAAAGCTCTTGACCGGGCACTTGGCGGTTACCTCGATCTTGCCCTCGTAGAAGGGGTGGTATTTCATTGCCAGCCTGGCCGGCTCGTACGCTTTCTTTAACATCTCTTCCTCGGTCTTCTTATCCATAGTCATGAGAAACGACTCCGCCGGGTTTGGATCTGTT
>MVRB01000132.1 GCA_002067635.1 Methanomassiliicoccales archaeon PtaU1.Bin030
TGCCTGACCAGGGTGATGCTGCCCTGCTTCTCCAGGAGCTCCAGCATCTCCCTGGTCCCGTCGGTGGAGGGGCCGTCGACCACCATGATCTCGTCCGGGCGGGGGACCTGCTCCTCGAGGGAGCGGAGGCACTTCGACAGCCACTGCACCCGGTTGTAAGTGCACACGATCACCGTGGCCGTCGGTCTGTCGCCGCTCCCGTTACGCACGCTCGCCCCGGGACCTGCCGTTCGTATCCCCGTGCCGATGCTGGCCTTCTCGTCGATGGTGCTCAAACCCGCTTCCCTCTCCGGACCTTTTATTCATGTCTCTACATAATATGGTTATGTGTCCGCTCCGCGGGTAGCGGCAATGATGAGAAATTGGTTTCGATGTGGGGATCAAGGAAGCGGAATGAGCGGGAGCGTAACTGAGGTCGCATTTCTCCCGCCGCCGCTCCGTGCCTTTATTCAACGGCATGCGACGCTCAGCCAGCAACACCCAGCAGCAGGAGGGCGACCACCATCCAGGTATCGGTGAGGGCGTGCACGGTGCCCACGAACATGAGGCTGTGGGACCTGAGGTACAGCACCCCCATCACGATGCCCAGGAAGAAGGCGAAGAAGGCGTACGGGAGCGAGCCCCAGAACAGCATGAACACCGCCCCCAGCGATGCGGAGAACAGTATCGCCCTCCACCTGCCCAGCAGAGGCAGGGAGGAGCGCAGCGCGATCCCCCGGAACAGCACCTCCTCCAGGTACCCCCATGCCGCCATTATGGGGATCATCAGGATAGTGGACCTCCCGATGTGGAAGTTCTCGAAGAAGCGGTAGCCCAAGAACAAGGCCTCGGCCAGGGCCAGGCCCAGGGGTAGGAGGAGCACCACCATCACCGAGCGCAGAAGCAGGGGTCGGGGCCTCAGGACGGGGAGCTGGACAGAGCGGTAGTGGATGACTATGGCGCCGGCCACCACTGCCAGGAGGGGCAGGTGCTCCAAGGGCATCCAGCTTAGGCTGGGAAGGAGCATGACCACCAACGCCAGGGCCTGCACTAGGACCACCGAGGATGCGGCCAGGGCCACCTCCCTCTGCTCAACGAACAGCACCATGACCATGGACGACAGCAGCCCGAATACCAGGAACATTAACCCGACCAGCACCGCCTGGTCCATGGCCAGGAGGCGGTAGATGTAGATGGAGGCGCACCCGCAGACGAAGGGCAGGCTCAGCAGTGTCAGCACTGGCCAGCGCACCTCCTCGTGGACATGCGCGGAGGAGAAGGAGGTGGTCAGGCGATCAGGCCTCCGATCAACAGCACTAGGACCATCACCGCTATCGCCCATAGTCCGAACGTGGAGGAGGTCACCAGGTTCCACCTCCGCCTGGAGGCCAGGGCCCCCAGGGTGAGCATGCCCACCAGGCACAGTATGCATATGAGCAGCGCGAGCACGGGGGAGGTCGAGCCGATATCCAGCGTGGGGACTATAACCGCCGCTAGGTTATCTGCAAAATGAGCCAGTTGCTCTTCACCTCCATACCGTCATCAAGGATCAGGTACAGGGTCTGGCTTCCGGCGGCATTGATCACGAAGGCGATGTCCTGCTGCCACGTTGCTCCCGGCCGCAGCTCGAACTGGTAGGACCTCCCCGTTCCGGGGGAGATGTCCACTGTCTGCGCGGGTTCGAAGGGCGACGTGTTGTTGGGCGCCTTGTCCAGAGAGAGGACGAGGTGGAACATCTCAGGGGTGCTCAGGTGCGATGTCACGGTTACCCTCATCAAGCCCGCCTGGCCCGGGGCCAGGACGCTGGGGAGGCTTTCCATGTCGCCATCGACCCCTACGATGTGCAGCTCCGAGTACTCCTCGGCGACGGGCTTGGCGCCCAATCCCTGGACCGCCAGCACGGCCATCGCCAGCACGGCCACGGCGAGGAGGGCGGACACGACCCGCTCCCCCGACGATAGCCTCGGCCTGCTCAGCCGCGGGGTGCTGTAGAGCACGAACTGGTCCTCCGGGGGGGTGCGTGCCCGGCGCGTCACCGCGATCCAGGAGGCGACGTACGTTATCCCGATCGCCTCCGCCGCCACCACCCAGACATCGAAGTTCAGGATACCTCTAGTTATGACGGTGCCCGCCAATGCCATGACCGCAGAGCCCAGGAGCGAACCGATGATCACCCTCTCCAGGAGGGAGATGGTCATGGTGTGCTCGTCACGCCGCGCCGTGAAGGACGGGGCGATCACGGCCTTACGTCCGGGGAAGAGCGCGGACACGATGGCGTACCCCGGGGCGAAGAACACCGCCAGGAACCCCAATGTCCATCTTACTGGCCCCTGCGCGTCGATGAGGGCCAGGAGGACCGAGACGGTCACGATCGCACAGACCGCAACCAGGTCATATGGCTTGCCCGGTCCAACGTATAACCTAACCGCCTTGTTTGCCATATGACGACCCTTGATCTGCTGCACATCTTTGCAACTTAACGTTCATGAACTTATCGGTCCCCCGTCAAGTCCGAGATCAGGTCCCTGAGCCGGGGCCCCACCTCCTCCCAGGAGTACCTCTCCGAGACCAGCTGCAGCCCCCTGGCACCCAGGGCGTCGGCTCCCGACGGGTCCTTCAGCAGAGCGATGACCTGAGCCGCGAAATCGTCCCGGTCCCTGCCCACCATGCAGTTCACCCCGTGCTCCAGCTCCGGTATGCCCTCCAGGGCCAGGGGGCTCACCACCGTGGCCCTCCCCGCCGACAGCATGTCGATGACCTTGGTGAGTATGCCCACACCCTTCCACATGGGGGCCACGCACACGTCCGCCGCTGACAGCCACAGGTACAGGTCCGGAACGAAGCCCAGCATCCTCACCCCCGGCGGCGCTTCCTCACCCAATGAGCCCGAGCCGGCGATGAACAGCTCGGTGCCCGGGACCTCGCCGGCCACGCGGGGGTAAAGCTCCTTGGCGAGGTACTGCGCGGCATCGCGGTTGGGCATGTACTTCAGCGTCCCGAAGAACAGCAACACCCTCGTTCCCTCGACGATCCCCAGCTCCTTCCTGGCCTCCTCCCTCGTCCTCGTCAGGGAGCGTACCAGGGCCATGTCCGCGCACGTCGGGACCACCTCGAACCTGGAGGTGTCGAAGCCCAGGGAGCGGTAGGCCTCGACCTCCCTCTGAGACACCACCAGAACCCTCGTGGCCAACCTCGCGAGGACCCTCTCCAGGAGCAGGTTCCCATGCAGAAAGAAACCTGACTTGCCGAGGGCGGCGGAGAAGTCCCTGATGTTGCCGTGGTTGTCCCACACCATGGGCACCCCCAGCACGCGCGCGGCCACCCCTCCGGCGAGGGAGTAGTAGGTCCCCTCCGCGAAGACCGCCGAGACCCTCTCCCTCCTGCCCTTCGTCAATGTGCCCCAGGTGATGGCCAGCTCGTTGAGCACGAAGGTCACGTAGCGGAAGAAGCGGTTCCTCGACTGGTCGAAGGTCATCTTGTCCAGGGCGCCAGTGGGTATGGGTACCACCTCGAACCACTGCGAGAGGAGGTACAAGAGCTTGGGGGTCCTCTCCGAGTTGGTGGGGTCCACTGCCACCTTGGGCACGAACGCAATCCTCATCCGTCCCTCCTGTTATAGATATCCAGCAACCGATCGGCCCCCACATCGAAGCTGAAGTCCCGGAGGGCCACCTCCCGGGCCCGAGCCCCCATGCGGTCAAGCCTCACGGGGTCCTCGAGGAGGGAGCGCAGCTCCGCCGCCATCTCCTCCGGCCCCGGAGGCAGCATGGCCCCCGCCCCCTCGTCCACGATGTCGCTCTTGAGCCCCCGAGCGAAGGAGGTGGCGATGGGGACCCCGCAGGAAATGGACTCGATGGCCGTGAACGGGAAGAGGTCTGTCCGCGAGGCCACCAGCAGCATGTCGGCGGCGTTGTACAGCGCGGCCATGTCCGCCTGGTCCAGGCGGTCGGTCATGATCCTCACGTTGTCCTCCAGGCCGCTTTTACTCACCATCTCCCGCAGCACAGGCTCCTGGGGCCCTGTTCCCTTTAGGATGAGGAGGCAGTCCGGGTCCCCCACGCGGAGGAAGGACATGGCCTTGACCATGAGGTCCATCCCCTTGTTCGCGTGCATACGTCCGATGGACAGGAGGACGTTCTGGCCCTCCTCCACTCCGAACCGCGCCCGGGAGTCCTCCTTGTTCAGGGGGCGGTAGACGGCTGTGTCGACGCCGGAGTGGACCACGGGGGCGATCCTCTCCTCCGGCACCCCGGCCTCCTGGAGATGCCGCGCGGCGGAGCGGGAGCGGGGTATTACCGCCCGGCAGCTCTTGGTGACCGCCTTGCCCAGCGTCCGGTAGTACTGCCTCTGGAGCCATCCCATGGGTCCCTGCATGTATATGTCCAGCTCCTGCCAGATATACATGTCCGGCCCCCGGTCGCGGGTGGCCGCCCAGGTGAGATACGTCCCCGGCTGGAACACCTCGCCGGACTGCACTACATCAAGGTGCTCCCTGCGTATCTCCTCCCTCAGGGTCGGGGTGAGGGGTGCCAGGGACGGGGGGAACATCCACGGCAGCCGGGTGGGTATGTAGTCTATCTTCACCCCGCCCAGGTCCCCCGTGCTCTGGGGCCGGTAGGCGTCGGCGACGAAGATCGTGACCTCGTTCCCCCTGCGCACCAGGCGCCGCCCGGTCTCCACTATGTTCAGGTCCTGGTCCGTGCCTGGCCTAAGGCCTGCGGTACGCATGACGCTGGCATCGGCCTGGACGTCGGCCGTCTTGGTGATGAGATTGACCAGCCCTATCCTCATGACTATACCCCTCTGATGTACATGACCCAAGCTCCCCCGTTGTCATAGACCCGGTAGTTGTACGGTGCCTGATCGCGATAGAAGTCGTACATGCCGATGGTACCCCACTGCCTGTACCACATCTCCGTGGTATCATCGAAGAGGATCGTCCCCCCGCCGTAGAAACCGGCTATGTTCCCTATGGACATGTTGTACAGCGCGCTTATCTTGATGCGGTCGAACTGCTCCCCTGCATCGTCCCAGACATCGACGGGGTAGAAGCCCCCTCCCACGATGGTGTGGGGCGCGTTCCCGGCCAGGAAGTCGGCAACGTCCACCGCCCGGTCGTTGTTGATGTACAGCGCCTCCTGGTAGAATATAGTGGAGGCGGCCGCCACCACCACCAGGGAGATGGCCACGCTGAGCCCTGCGCGGACCACCTTCCTCCTGTTGGTTATCAATATGGGCACGAAGATCATGGGCGCCACCAGGGCGAGGTATAGTATTCCCCGGTCGTACAGCTGCCCGTTGAAGAAGGCCATGTCCAGGGGGATTATGCCCAGGGGCAGCAGGAACAGTGCCAGTATGTTCCTGGGGAAGTTGACGTGACGTCTGTTCCTGGACAGCAGGTATATCAGCAGCGCCAGGAGGGTGAGCGCCAGGAAGACGCCCAGCATCCCTGTCCTCAGCTGCGGGTACAGCACCCCTAGTATGTTCTCCGAGGTACCTCTCATAGCCCACTGCTCGGACACGCTCTCCTGCACCTGCCCCAGCATGAACAGGCGGTTGGAGATGAACTGGACGAGGTTGAGGGAGAAGGAGGAGGCCCCCGTGAAGAACCACCCCAGCCAAATGAGGATGAACACCCCCACCGGCCACGGACGCTCCCAGCGCGTCGGTCTTCGGAGACCGATGGTGAAGTAGAGGATGCGGTTGAACACCTCCTTTATAGCGATGGCCCCCAGCACGAAGATGAGGGTGGTGGGATGGGAGACCACGATGAAGGCGAAGAGCATGAGGGCGGCGTACAGCCACTCCCTGCCCTCACGTTCCAAACAGACGAAGATCAGCAGCCCGGCCACCAGGCCCATGGACTGCGGGGAGTAGTTGAACTGCAGCCACACGTTGGCGAAGGCCGCGAACAGGAACGCCAGCCGGTGGTCCATTCGGGGCACGTAGGTCCTGGCGAAAAGGTATATGGCCGCCACCGTCAGGGTAGCGGAGAAGATGGGGTAGAGCCTCAGGAACAGGAGCGCGGGGGGATCGCCCAGCAGCGCAAAGGATGCGCCCAGGACGAAGAACCCAGGATAGTTGTAGGCGTAATTGTACGCTGCCGTGTTCGGCACGATGCCCTCTCGGACTATGGCCAAGGAGGCGTCGTAATGAACGTACGAGTCCCACACCGTGGGGTACTTCTCGAACATCGCGGGTGCGCACCACAGGGCCAGGAACAGGAGCAGGGACTGGACGAAGAACACCGACTCCGTGCCCGTGCGCAGGCCGATGGCGAGGGAGATCACCAAGAACAGGATGCCGATCCAGTAGCCCATAGGAAGCAGGCCGAAGAGCCCGAAGGGGGTTCCCAGGGGAACGTACTGGACCTCGTATCCCCAAGAGGACACGATGCAAATGGCCATGCCTGCGAGGCTCAGCGCGTACAGGAAGGAGGGGCGAATGTCGTACTCCGACCTGCTCACGACTTCCCTACGAGGCATCGCGGATTGGAAAATTGACTGGCCATATATACTTACCTATGGCCATACCACTGCCCCGGTCCAGCAGGGGAGGGGCAAAGGTTGAAATCGTCCCGCCGTGCATTGACCTGCACGGCCGCCATGGGCGGCCCCTTTGGGTGCTGTTATGTGGTTCCCCGGACACCTGGCCTTCTCCCTTCTGCTATGCCTTCCCTTCATCGTGTACCTGAAGAGGGAGAGGGCGCTGGCAATGTCCTTCCTGGGGGTCTTCGCGCTTCTCCCTGACTACATCCACCTGGGGGACCTCCGGGGCTTCTCCCACTCCTTCCTGGGGCTGGGAGCGATGCTCCTGGTGTTCCTGCTGCCTCTGATCCTGGCCTTCCGCCCCCGCCTAGCCCTGTTGCTGCTGGCGATCGCCGCGGCCGGGTCCCACCTGCTGGCGGACACGTACATAGGAACGGTGA
>MVRB01000133.1 GCA_002067635.1 Methanomassiliicoccales archaeon PtaU1.Bin030
GGACAAGGTGCTCATCAGCAAGCGATCGACAACCCCGGTGTCAGGATGCCCTTAAGGGACATGTTCCGGGGCGATGTCCTGTAACCCTGAGCGTACCGCCAGCGGTCCCTCAGAGCGGCCCCGTTTCAGCTTCTTGCCCACACCCCACACTTTGCGAACCGCCTTCCGAGCTTCCAGTACTCCTTGTGGTGCATGTCGGGGAGCATCGGCCTGACCTTCTCCAGGTCGATGTTGCCGTCTGTCATGACACTTACGTCGCAGTATGAGGCCACTATCTAACCGAAGAAGATCTGAATGGTGTTGAGGTCCTGCGTCTGGTGCAAGCGGCACCCCATGTTCACCGTTGATAGTACCACCATGCGCTCGGTTCCCAGCTCCCTAAAATAGGCCTCGAAGAGCTGTGACCTGCCTTCTTCCTGCTGCTCACCAGACCGCCACAGTCGGTTTGCACCACATCGCCCTCTGAAGGTAAGCTCACGCCGAAGGTCCCAATCTCCCTGATGCTCGGGACGGTATGTTGATTCCTATGAATTCCGACGGAGATGTACTGGGGGTGCTGAAGTTCATGATCCCACGTGCGCCACGGGAAGAAAAGTGGAGCAGCCTCCGAGGTTGGCCCCACGATCGTAACTGACATCGGGTACTAGCAAAGGCTGGGTCCAGGCCCTTCTTCATGGTAAGCCTGCAGCGTCATGGGCTCCATCGGTAATAAAATATGGAATCGCAGCCTCGGAAACAGAGCTCACTACATCAAGAGGTGATTGTTCTACGATATTAAGGTAAAAAAAGGGGGAGGTAAAAGGTTTCTATACTCTCCTACGCCGGGCGAGCAACAAGGCCGCCAAGACAACCCCCACCACGATAATCCCTCCGAAAGTCAAGGGAAGAAGATCGGGCGAGTTGGGGGCCGTTGTAGAGGACGCCTCCTGCATGATGATATCCCCAACGTACAATGACTGACCATTTCCCACTGCGACCTGTACATGCTTTTCCTCGCAGCCTGTCTTCCGCAGAGTGAGATCGTAATTGCCTGCGGACAGATCGAAGGAGAACCAGCCGTCCGCGTTGGTCAGCACCGTGGACCCGCTGGGCAGAACTACGCTGGCCCCTGCCACCGGATCAGCGTTGGGGTACACCACCCTTCCTGAGATCGTACCCATCACCGCAGCATGATCCTCATCGTTGGCGACAATTATCCTTATAGCGTCCGAGGGAACGGTCCACTCCTGGGACCAGGTGGTGAAGAGGTAGTTGACGGTCGTACGTCCGGTCGATTGAATCTCCGCTATCTTCTGCGAGGAGAAGCTGGCAATGTCGTTTCCGTCGTTCCAAACAACTCCTCCCTCGTGCCTCCAGTTGGTGCATGACGCTACCTGTGCAGCGTTGAGCTCAGCATTAAAGGCGAAGATCAAGTAGTAGGTGCCCTCAGAGGAGGGCGCGTCTAAGTCTATGTTGCTGGACACATAGCTGTTGGTCCCCGTGGAGATCCAGTTGTTGACGCTCCAGTAATTGCTGCTGTGCGAGCCCCAGCTTGTCACGCCGATGAGTGGTGCGGCGTCGGTGCTCTCTAGATCGTTCTTGGCGAGCATGGCCACGGAACCCTTGAGAGCAGCTCCCGGTTCCACCACGATCTGCTTGTTGGTGGCCGTTATGGAGCTAAAGGTGCCGGTCCCCGATTGGATCTTTACGTAGCTCTGCGTCAGGGGGTCGTCAAAGTGGCTCACCACGCTACCCTTGACAGTAATGGTGATGGCCGCCACGGGTATGACGTATTGTTGGTAACCGCTGGCGAAAAGGTATTCGACGCTCGCTCGTCCGGACGATTGGGCGCTGGATATCTGAACGGTGGAGAGGTCCGCCAGGTCGTTACCGTCGTTCCACACGGCGCTGCCGTCCCCATGACCATGATTTGTGCAGGAGGCCACCTGCGCACCATCATGCTCATCACTGAAGGCTATGATGATGTGATAAGTCCCGGGACTGCTGGGAGCGGTCATCGAGATCCCGCTGGTAGTATATTGGGCGGTTCCCACCGTGACCTCGTTGCGGATGACCCAGTACGACGAGCTGCTAGTGCCCCAGGTGGCGGTGGCGACCAGCGGTCCTGCGCTGGAGCCCATGTTGTTCATAGCATCGACGCTTATCTCCCCTGTCAGGCGACTACCGGGAGCGACGGTGATCTGTTTGCTGCTCTGCGAGATGGTGGAGAAGGATCCCGTCCCCGAACGGAGGGTTACCTGGCTGGTAGTGAAGGGTGACGGGACGGCCCCCTCATCCGAGACCACGACCGTGACCGCGTCACCGGGTACGGTCCAGCTCTGGGAGCCTCTATCGAACAGGTAACTGACTGTCGTCCGTCCGGCCGACTGCATCTGGGCGATCTTTGCGGCCGACAGTTGGGCAATATCGTTGCCGTCGTTCCACACCTCGCCGTGGACATCCGCATACCTCCAGTTAGTGCAAGATGCCAGCTGACCTCCCGTGAACTCCGCACCGAAAGCAAAAATGATGTAGTATGTACCAGCTGTACTGGGTGCATTGAGCGATATCTCACCGGACCCATAGCTCTGGGTGCCGGTGGAGATCCAATCCTCGATCGTCCAATAGCTGGAGCTGTGCGATCCCCAGTTCGGCGTGCCGATCAGGGGCGCCCTGTCGCTGGAAACCATGCTGTTATAGGTCTCCAGCACGATCGAACCAGTGAGGGTCTCACCCCTCTGGACGAATATCTGCTTAGAGCTGGGCGAGAGGGTGCTGAATGAACCGCTGCCCGATTTGATCTTCACATAGCTGCTCGTTAGGGGATCGTCATACACCCAGGCCTTGGCCGGAGGTGCCACCATGACGAAGGATCCCAGCAAGACCAGGGCGGTCACGGCGATGGCCATGCCCCTTCCGGCCTTACCAAATCTTCTCTCCTTTAACATTTCGGATCACCTGCAAATAGTGCCTTTCCTACCGATGCACGACAGCACCGGCGTTAGCACGCCCCCCATCCCTCTTCGGTGCAGCTCCGGAAATGTTATCCTTAAAGATAATACAAGCGGATGTATAGAAGTGGTTAACGCTGACCTTAATCGGAGGCCTATCGCCTTAAAAAATTTGGTCGTCCTCACGCATGGACGAGGAGCAGCGCGAGCTTGTCCTTCAGGTCCTGGATGGAATACGGCTTGGGAAGGAAATCGACGAACCCGTACTTCCGGGGCTCGGACATCACCGGATCGTTGGAGTATCCGCTGGATACCATGGCCTTTACGCTTCCGTCCAACTTGAGGATCTCCTGGATGGCGTCCTTGCCCCCCATCCCTCCCCGGATGGTCAGGTCCATTATGAGCAGGTCGAAGGGCCTGCCCTCGGCCAGCGACCGGGAGACCTGCTCGATGGCCTCCTCTCCCGTCCTGGCCATCTCCACTTTGTGACCGAGGTCCGTGAGGATGGTGGACAGGACCTCCAGGATGGCCTCCTCGTCGTCCATTATGAGGATCCTCGAGGCCTTCACCTCCCCCTCGCTCTTCTCAACCTCCGGTGCCGGGATGGCCGGAGCATCGCTGGCCGGGAGATGGATGATGAACGATGTACCCAGTCCAGGCTCGGATTCCACATCGATGAATCCCTCGTGGTTCTTCACGATGGACTGTACGGTCGACAGCCCCAGCCCGTTGCCGTTGGGCTTGGTGGTGAAGAAAGGATCGAAGATCTTGCCCAGGATATCCGCCGGTATTCCTGGCCCCTGATCGGTGATCTTGACCTTGACGAACCCTCGGCTCCCCCCCTTGTCGTGGGAGTGGAAGTACCTGTCGGAATTGGACGCCTTTACGAATATCTTACCTCCCTCCGGCATAGCCTGCACCGCGTTGATGACCAGGTTGTTGATCACCTGCTCTATCTGGAAGCGGTCCGCGTTTATCCGCCGGAGGTCGTCGGCGATCCGGTACTCAGCCTTCACATTGGTGCCGGTCAGGGTGAACTCGATGGTCTTCCTGAGGAGCTCCCCCAGGTCGGTCGGCTCCTTCACGGGCTTCCCGCCCTTGGAGTATGTAAGGAGCTGCTGGGTCAGGTTCCGGGCGTTCAGGGCTGAGCGGACGGCCTCCTCCAGGCGATACCGGCTCCGCTCTCCGGGAGGTATGTCCTTCGACGCCACCTCGATGTTGCTGATTATGGACGTCAGCAAGTTGTTGAAGTCGTGGGCGATGCCGCCTGCCAGGACCCCCAGGGACTCCAGCTTCTGCGTCTTGTTGAGCTCCTGCTCCATCCGCAGCTTCTCGGTGATGTCGTTACCCACTGCCTGGTACTCCACCAGATGCCCTTTGGAATCGAAGATCCCCCTAAGTCTCCACTCCGTGGTCCTGACATCATCCTGCCCCATTAAGACCCTCAGTTTTACCGCGTCGCTATCGGGAGCTCTGGGGGTGAGGCACCTCAGCGTTTCCTGGAACCTCTGGTAATCGTCCTCGTCGGTCGAAGGGAAAAAGGTGGTGCCGATCAGATTCTCGCTGGGGACCCCGTAGAACTCCGAGTAGGCCTGGTTGGCGAAGGTGATGGTGCCGTTACTCTGCCGCCGGACGATCAGTTCCTTCTGGCATTCCACGATGGCCCGGTACTCGTCCTCCTTTCTCCTCTTCTCTGTGATGTCTATGCCAGCTGTTTGGACCTCCACCAGTTCTCCTCTATCGTCGAAGTGGACCCTCCCCTGCCAATGGATCCACATATCCGTCCCGTCAAGGAGGCTGACGACGTGCTCGAAGTGGAAGACCGGGGCCTCGGGAGTGGCCTTCCAGATCAGCTCCCATAGTGCCTTATTGTCATCCTCGTTCAGCAGGTCCCCGATCCTCGAATCGGCCATCTGCTTGGTGCTCCTTTCTACGATCCTTTCGAACACAGGGTTGAAGAACGTGATCTGGCCGGTCCGATCGAAAGTCAGGATGGCCTCGGTCTGGTTCTCGATGATGGTCCTGTATCTCCGGTTGGTGTCGGCCAGCTTTATCTGGAACTCGGCCTCGCGGTATTTCCTCTCTTTCTGCCTGCTCAGTGTGACATCCTTGAGGACAAGCATTCGGCCGGTCTTCTTCATCCTCCCGTAATCGAAGACGCTCATCTTGGCCTCGAACGTCCGGCCATCGGCTTCCTTGAACTCCATCTCCCCCGTCTCCTGAGGTTCCATGATGAAGCGCTCCAGCGCAGGGAACCTTTCCAGGATAATATCTGAGTGTTGGAGGACGATATCATTCCGCTCCTTGCATAGAAGCTTCAGAGCGCTGGTATTGACGTCGTTGATCAAACCCTCCGAGTCCAGGACGAAGATCGCTTCCCTCATCAGGTCAAGCATCTTCTTGCGAGCTACCGGCGCGATGTCGAACAAGCCGAAGCCTAAGGCGCCAATGTAGAAGAACAGTATCCCCAGGGTGAAGGTCAGACCATCGATGGGCATGATAATCAGGTCCACCGTGAAGAACGCCATGATGTTCAGTATAAAGCAGATAGCGGCACCGAGAGAGAACACAATGAGTAAGGTCCAGTTCCCTATCTTACGCAAGTTCACAGCTAAATAATATAAGAGCACGGACCCCACGACAAGGCAAAAGATAGACCAGCCGATGTTCATGTACGAGACATCGTACATTAGGAAGGGTACCTCGTAATCGGGCAGCGTCGTAAGGTAGAAGTTGGAGTTCCAGAGGTGCAGCCAGTTATCCGTAATGATGGAGAACGCGGCTAAAGCCGGCATGATGAGAATGAGGGCCAGGTTCCTCCTCTTGATGGGGTCATAGCGGCCGGTGAACTCGCCCACGAAGAAGATGAACCCGGTGAAGACAACTACGAACATCAGGACGTTGAAGTAGTACAGGACCTTGAGGGTACCCTGGTAGGGCAGGAGGACCTGGAGAATGGCACCGACGGATATAAGCGCGCAGGCCGGAAGCATAACCAGACCGGACCTTATCCGCAGCGGCCGCCTATCGTAGAGGGCTATGAGGACGGCGAGGCATGCGAATGCGAAGATAATGTAGCATATGCTGAGTATGAACGCCCACATGCCTCTGTCTTCTCCATTCGAGTTCTGAACCGGGCATCTCGATTTTCATAAATTATATAAATAATATAATGCCTGGTCATCACGAGTGATTTCGGTCGGAAACTGAAAAGGGATGGAGCTGGCTCCTGTGAAGACCTCGGCGGCGATAGTCCCAGCTTCTGATGATCCTCAACCAGACCAGGTACTGTTGATGCAGGTACCGCCGGTGGGCAGAGTGGTCAGCTCACCAGGACAACGTCCACATCCTGGCCCTCAAGCTCCTGCGGAAGCTCACCCATCTCCCA
>MVRB01000134.1 GCA_002067635.1 Methanomassiliicoccales archaeon PtaU1.Bin030
ACCGGGGCGCTGATCGTCCTGCTGCTCTTTGCATTCCCCATCGGGCTCATCTATCTGGCTATCCGATGGAAGCGCAGATGTCCCATCTGTAAGACTCCAGACGGGATGCTCATGGCCCCGTACTTCCCGCAGCCCCAAGGAACGTTCACCCAGACCGGAACTGGCCAGCTATATCAGGCCGCCCAGCCGCCACAACAGGGGCGGTATCCATGAGCGAGACCATCCCTTCCGAGTCCTCGAAAGACCCCCTGTGGGTGGTCGCGCACCTCTACATGGATGACATGCTGGACAAGCACCTGGACCCGGTGGATGACATGCCGAGGGTCATCACCAGGCTACAGTACTTATTGAACATGGAGCTGAGGCGCAGAGCACACCAGGACGCGGACGCCAGATGGCATGAGGACACCAACAACGCTCTCGAAGCAATGAGGGCCGGGGCGGTGGTACGATGACAGTAACGCAGAGGATGTTCGCGGACCTTCATAGGATGCTTCCGCATGGTCCGTTAGCAGTGGGCACAGCGTGGCACAGGCGCAGGGGGTTATCTCCATGACCGAATCCCAAACATTCGAGTGCGCGAGCTGCAGCGACAGATACCTCATCACCGGAAAGGAGCACGTCATCCACAAGGGCGAGGGCGAGCTTACGGAGAGGAACTTCCGCATGGCGTTCAAGGTGAACGTATCAGAGTTCAAGTGTGCCGTGTGCGGGGCCGAGTACAGCAACGACCGGTGGCATAGGAAGATCAAGGACGGCAACGGCCACTTTTATGAGGAACGGGTCAACGGGGAGTGGGTCATCACCCCGTGGTGTGAGGAGCGGACCAAACGCGAGAGGGACGCGGTGGAGAAGGTCAAGCGAGCGCAGGAGAGCATCAAGCAGAAGCAAGGGCCGAAGAGGGACGGGAGGCGCAGAGCATGAGCACCAAGAAAAAGAAGCCCTGTGGCGAGTGTGCCAGGAGGGAAACCTTCGAGGCATTGGAGGAAGCCAAGAACCACCTCCCCCAGGAGTTTGAGGGATGGGGGGCCAAGCATGAGGGCTACGTCATGGGCTTGGTTCACACCATCGAGATGGCCATCGAAGCCGTGAGCGAGGAGCTTGAACGGTGGGAGCGGGACGGCTACAGGGAAGGGGACTTCTACCCGGAGGATGAGGATGATGAGTAAAGCATCTATCCACTGTCCCTGCTGCGGGCACCCCTACAACAGCGACAGGAGAAGCGACAACCGGGACAGCTGCATAGCGCACATGATAAAGGTGCATGGGCTGGAACGGGGCAGGGCCGTCGACCTCCTCATCGAATCCGGGGAGGTCCGCCCAGGATGCCCACTGGAGCAGGCCATCAAAGAGTGGGACGAGCTGGTAGCGGCGGGGGTGATCCGACCATGAATAAGAAAGTGGATGCCATGCTGATAGAGGCCGCCATAGCCACCGGGCCGAGGACCAACAGCTACAAGATAATAGATTACATGAAATCAAAGAGGTTCTACAACATCCCCATGCCCGGCCACGTCGGACGGCGCATCCAGGTTCTAGGCGTAGCGAAGAAGACCGGGCGGAGGCTCAGGTTCGACGGCTCCAGAAGCTCCACCATCACCGAGTACGAGGTGCTCGTATGAGCGTCACCGTGGAGATCCTGCGCGAGACGCCCCTCATCTACCAGGACAGCGGCTATCCCCTGGAGACAGAGGTCGGCAAGCGGTACGTTCTGGACGACAAGATGGCATCAACGCTCATAACCAAGCGGTATGCCAGGGCGGTGGACGAATGAGCGACCCCGACGACGACGGGGTGGGGCCGCTCAGCCAGCCGACAGCGGTCAAGGTCGCGGACCTCCAGGACATCAACAACATATACTACACCCCGGAGCCGTTCAGCCCCCCCATCCACGTCAGCGTCGAGCGGCGCAAGGTGGACAAGGTGCTGGAGATCATGGAGGGCGCGGCGGGCCAGCTCAGAGCGTTGAACGGCATAGACGTTACGTTCGCCGTCCACGCGGACCACCGGGGCCGGGTCGAGGGCGAGCTGACCATCCGGGAACCGATATGGCGCAAGGAGGCGAGGGCTTGAGAGCATCATCATCAGGCCACTGGCACGAAGAAAATGGGATATGGTATTACTCATACGTCCTGCAATATGATATTTGGAGAGAACCAAAATGGAACGGTCATGGCTGGGGGGCGTGGACAATATGACTGCCGTCACAGCAACATCCAAGCTTAAGGGGGTGCGGTGAATGGGGAAGCCAGAAGATTATGCACGCGGATGGTTAAGTGGATTCATGACGGCCGTAGTGGTCATGACCACGGGGCTCCTAGTGGGGTTTGCGTTAATCATAGGGGTGCGCCCATGACCGCCGTCACCACAACCTCCCGCGCCGCATACCACACCCCACGGCGCGATGGCACGCAGAAGCAGCTCATCCTCAACGCATTGGCGGAGCACGGCCCCCTGTGCGACCGCGAGCTGAGCGAACTGACAGGAGTCCCGTCCCATCTGGTCCCGGCCCGGAGGGGCGAGCTGCTCAAGGCCGAGGTCATCAAGTGCGTAGGCGTCGAGAGGCGCGGCCTGCACGGGCTGAGCGTCGAGGTCTGGGGGTTGAACATATGATTAAAAATCCACCATATAAGAGAGATTTAAAGAGTGCGTTGATCGAGGCTGTTACTTTCCTCTGTAATGCATCCGTTGAATGCCCGATATGCCACAAAGACATGCAAGTAATGAGTGCAATCTTCGAGCCAGGGTCTGATGTAAAGGTGATGTTATCATGTGGGATTCATGACCTCGAAATGACGATGCATGACATAGTATGCAAGAAGCCAGAAGCCGAGGCACAGGGGCGGGACACATGAGCGACAAGCGAGAATTTGATGGGTTGGTTCAAGATGGATATTTTGGTGCAAATCTGATTATAATTCGAGATGGGCATCTCACACACATAGACATCAGAGAACTCTTAATGGGATTAGAAGGCAAGCAAGTCCGCGTCACCATCGAGCCCCTGCCGGTCGCGCCCGAGACATGTCACGAGGAAGTTATCGCGCTAGTGAATAGTGGGATGAACGAGCCAGCGGCCCCCATCCCTTCATGCGAGACATGCATTCATAATATGCCCGACGGCGACACGCTGGAGGATATGGGCTACAAGATGCAATACTGTGGGCATTGTACTGAGCTTCCCGACCGCGTTTCAGAATGGAAGCCGAAGCCGGCCCCCGGCCCGGGCGCGAGCGACAGCAACGACCCAGAGCAAGAGAGATTCAAGCAGAAGGTCAAACAGTTCGAGGAGGATTGTAAACGCCCCCGCCCCGACATAGCAAAGGCCATCCAAGACGAATTTAAGAAGCGGTTCAGGGAGGGGTCGACATGACCTGCTCCGCCAACCTGTACGTCCTCCTGCCGTGCGTCGAGGGGACGGGCACGATCAGCCACGGACCATACGCCACCATCCCCAAGGCCCTGGACGCGGCAGAGCGGATCAAGAAGGGCTGGAAGCGGCAGAAGCACCACACCCCGCCGAACGAGCCGCACATCCGCATAGTAAAGGTAGTGACCGAGCTGTACATCGGGGAGGGGGAATGAGCGAGGAGCCGAAGGCAGACCCCTTCTCGGTGGCGTTCTGGTTCATCCTCATGCCCGTTCTAGTAGCAACGTTCGTCATCATCGCGGGGTGGGCGCGGTGAGCGAGATAGCGTTCTGCCAGCACTGCCAGCGGCCAGTGTGCGGCATCAAGTACGGGGACCGGATGATACTATACCTGGACCGCTTCAAGTCCCTGCCAGAGGATCTGCGCGAGGTCAAGGAGCCCATGCGATTCTCCGCCCACGGCCTGAGCGATGCGTTGGGCATCCCCATAGCGGCCGTCTACCGCACAAAGGATGGCCTAATAGAGATGGGTTACTTGGACATCACCAGGAACTGGCTCTTGACGAGCAATGGAAAGAGAGTGTACCTCTACTCATTGACCGACAGGGGCCGTCGCTATGCGGCAGAGCTGAGAACGTTCCAGCAGAGAGTGGCCGAGGCGCTACCGTGAACTGCGTCCACTGCGGGGCGGAACTGGACGGCAAACATAAGCGCACATGCTCCGCCCGGTGCCGCAGGAACGCCAGCGCCTATCGTTTATACTACTGGCGGAAGCTCCACGACCCGGAGGTGGCCGCTAGCAAAGCAGAACGCCGGAGGCTGTACGGGAGAGCGTGGAGAAAGAGGATGGTCCTTGAGGGACGGTGCTCCAGGTGCGGCTACGACAACGACCGCCAGGCCGAGGGCCGGAGAGTGTGCTCATCCTGCTACAAACGCCTTAAGGAGATGGCATGAGGACACTGAACTTTAGCAACATGACGACGACGGAGAGGGACGATCGTGGGAATGTATCCATCGTGAAAATGCCCCGTCCCCCCCTGCCGTCGTCGTTCCACCTATACGCGGCCAATGACTTCCACGTCGGTAACTCGGAAACGAGCGAGCACGCCATAGAGCAGTTCATCCACGCGGTCAAGAGCAAGAAGAACAGCTTCGTCTACCTACAGGGGGACCAATTGGAGAGCATAGCGATAGACGACAAGCGGTTCGATCTCGACGTACACTCGGGCCGTGGCCCTCGCTTCGACGCGATGCGCGATGCCTTCATGGAGCTTCTAGACCCCATCGCGGACAAGGTGCTGGTAATCCTGGACGGCAACCATGAGCGGAGGCTTAAGAACTTCTTCAAGCCGAACCAGGACATAGCGAAGGCATGGGGCACGGTCTACGCCAACGGGACGCTGGCCAAGCTTATCTTCCCCGAGTTCAGGCTGTGCGCCTGGCACGGGAGCGGGTTCATCGGCTCGTATGCAGGGGACCAGAAGCAGCGGCACGTCAATGAGCAGATAGCACTAAAGAGGAAGCTCAGAAGGCTTCCGGCCCAAGATTGCGAAATCACGTCCTGTGGTCATTTCCACCGCCTTATACTGAGCGAACCGGACCCCCGGCTGCTGCTCATAACGGACCAGGAGAAGAACGAGCTGGTCAGCGACTACACCAGGCCGTCCCGAATATGGCTCGACCAGGGGCGAGGGCTGTACCGCGTCCCGGAGGAGGAGCGGTTCTATTTATGCAGCGGCTCATTTTTAAGGGGCTATTCTGAGGACATGCCATCATACGTCGAGGACTTCGGGCTGGAGGCGACGGAGCTGGGGTACGGTAAGATCGAGGTCAAGAACGACAAACTGCAAAAGGTCGAGACCGTGAAGGTGACGCCGTGAGCTGGTCCTGGGGTAAGCGCAAGGCGAACACCTATCCGATGCTGGAGACGCTGGACCTCACCAGGGTGTGCGCGTTACTAGCCCCGGAGTTCGGGTGCACCGACATCGTCATTCAAGAGTTCAACGTGGAGAGCGCGGACGACGGGGTGCTGGTCGCTCTCAAGCTTAAAATAGTGGGGTGGTGAGATGAAAAAGACATTCGAGGGAACGGTGGTATGGGCGCTGGACAAGTATTATCTGGACGGCATAGAGCTGAGCGACGAGGAGGATTGGTTCGGTGACATCATCCAGAAGAAGGTCAGGCTCACCATCGAAGTGCTGGACGACGACCACCTGGAGATGGACAAGCTGGAGCGTGAGTAGATGAAGTGCCCAAATTGCGGGACGTATCAGTACCGCAAGAACGGCAAGAAC
>MVRB01000135.1 GCA_002067635.1 Methanomassiliicoccales archaeon PtaU1.Bin030
ATATCCAACGTGACCATTGACGGCTTCACCGCTACGATGACATCCTCGGGAGTGCCCTTCCTGAACGACGCATCATACGATTACTCCTGGGATGACCCCGTTTGGGGCGACATGGGCCTGGGTGCCAAGGTCAACACCACCAACATAGAGACGCCATGGGGCCAGAAGACGGTAGATGTGTACTTCGCCGATAACAGCAGCGGAAAGATAACCACGTACCTTGGGACCAACCCTCAAGTTGTATACCGCCTGGAGGTTGATGCCTTCCTGTACACGCTCATAGCGGTGATCTCGGATACCAACATTGAGATCATCAAGAGCGGGAACGGATGAGCAAGGGAAGACATCGGACTCTGATACCCTTATGATATCCAGTGAGCGTACATGGGTCCCTTCTCCACTTGTACTCAGCAGTGGTCAGGGATAGGTTAGGTCCACGGTAAGGACGATCAGACCTTCTGGCGGTCCCTCACACTGGCGCCGCGAGCGATCAGTTTTTATCTCCCATTATTATGCAAAGAGGATATGAGGACTGGTAACAGTACTCCCCACCTCCCCGAGGACTACGATGTTCAGGTAGGTAGAACGATACCGTACTATGATTTGCTTCACCGGGAAGCCATTGACCTTGTCCTCTCCATCCGCTGCCGACCAAAGGTCTGGCTGGACACGGGTTGCGGGACCGGGGCCATGGTGCAGAGAGCCCGGAAGACTTTCCCCGATACCCAGTTCATATTGGTCGACCCATCACCGGCGATGCTGGAGCAGGCAAGGACGAGGCTGGGGGAAGAGCCTAAGGTCCACCTCCTAGATCCGTGCCGGACACAGGACCTCGCGGGAAGGATCGATGAGGTCCCTGACGTCATCACCGCCGTGCAGTGTCACCACTACCTCTCCCGAGAGGAGCGCACCGTGGCCGTCCAGGTTTGCTACGATCTCCTGGCCAAGGGGGGCGTTTTCATCACCTTCGAGAACATAAGGCCGCTGACGGAGTTGGGCACGGAGATAGGTAAAAGGAGGTGGGGTCGATTCCAAAAGGCCAACGGAAGGACGGTACCGGATGTAGAGGCCCACCTCGGGAGGTTCGACAGGGAGTACTTTCCCATAACGGTCGAGGAGCACCTTGACCTCCTGAGGAGGTCGGGCTTCGAGACAGTGGAGTTGCTGTGGTACTCTAACATGCAGGCGGGCTTCTATTGCGTTAAGTGAAATGCCATCAATCACCATCGTGGCTCTCCCTCCCTCCTACCTTTCATATCCGATCGTCGCTCGCGTCATCTATCAAGGAAACCAAGGAACGTGATGCAGGTAAAGCTCTGGCGCTGTGATGACCGCTTCATGCTCTTGCCCGGGCAGCATAAAATGGAGGCTGTGAGGCAGGGAGGCGTGAACCGCCTCGGCCACTGCCTTTTAGAAAGGAGCGCTCTCCGTACCCAGAAGAAGGAGGGTCGGTACAGTCATGCTTCGGAAGCGGCGTGGGAACGAACTTGTAACCCCTCGCACCGAACAGCTCCCGGGGAACGGTCGGCCCTGAAAGATGGCGGGAGCGCCAGTTGGTCAGGGAGCGCTGATGCTCCACTTCCTCTGGCGGGGCGCCCCCTATCTCGTAGACCATTTAGCGGCCTTTCCTTCTCTCCTCCTCGAGGTACGCTTTTTACCTATCGATAGAGTCGGGAGGGTAAGGGATATCGATGCAGGCGTAGATACGTGGCTCGTACAACACTATCCTGCGGATGTTATCGGTCATAAAGCCCGCTTCCAAGGAGCAGAGTGCCCCTTATTGTTGGCCCAGAACGTCAACCGGTCCGCCCATCTGGTCCAACGCCGCTGCCACCTCCTCGAACTCGCGCTGGATCGAATAGGGCAAGGTGTCGCGGCCGTCCCCCCTCCCCCGATCCAGCATGGTCGCGGAGAAATGTTTCTCGACCTCCGCCCATACGGGCTCCCACCAGGTATGGCCGATCCCTGCGCCGTGTGCGAGGACGCGCGGCGGTCCTTTTCATCTCGATCCATGAGCGATGGGCGTGCTGTCCTTGGAGATGATGTGCCCCATTTGAACAAATCACCAGAGAAAAGGTGGATCCCCTGCTACTCGACATATGTTTGGAGAGGAAGGGCAGTGACGGCATGATCGGAGGGCGGCCATCTCTATCAATGATGACAACTTCATGTAATGAGAGGAGTACATCGTGTTCCAAGGTCTTCGCTACCATCAATAGGGAGGTCGACCGATCGAGTGCGATCATCCTGCGTTTTAGTTAAGAGGGTCGCTGCTTTGCTCGGGAACGGAGAAGGTGGAAGGTAGAGTTCACGAGAACCCGGTTACATCTAGGCACATGTCATTAATAATCCATATGTGTGCTGAGGTTCTGCCGGATCGGAAAATGGACTCAGACAGCATCAGGGAATTCTATGCCGGGCACCCACCTGACCTTTCCAGAATAACGGAGGTCAACAAGAGGCATTTTCGCCTCCTGCTTCCCAATGGCAGGTTCTTCAAGGTCAAGGACGTCATCCGCACGCCAGTGGACCTACAGCGTTGGCTCATCAGATTGAGCCCGTTGGACGTCTACTACTCGACCTCAACCTACCTGAACCCTACCTTGGTGTCACCGCGGCCCAGGACCGCCTCCGAGTACTGGGGTCCTGGCAATATCGTCTTAGGGAACGACGTGGCGTTCGACCTGGACCGCCAACCCCTATCCATACTGAACCTGGAGAGGGCCCGAAAGGATGCGGTCCGTCTCCTGGACCTCATGCTGGAGAAGCAATACTCGCCCAAGTACGCAGCGTTCAGCGGAAGCAAGGGTTTCCATCTCGTATTCTCCGATCGGGATACCGGGTTGGAAGAGGACCACCGTTCGAGGGAGAAGGAGATCATAGTCAGGAGAAAGGCCCTGGTGGAGGAGTTGACACAGAAAGGTATCCGCATCGACACGTCCGTCACTGTGGACACTAGAAGGATCATCCGTCTTCCAGGGACCCTTAACTCTAAGACCGGTTACTGCTGTCAGACCCTCACCCTTGAGCAGCTTCGAGCACCAGTGGCGGAATGGTTGGACGCCTTGGATAGGATCGAGGGTCACAGGACCATACCGAGGTTCGGGTGGAAGCCCCTGTCAGGGCATAAGCCAGCCATAAGAGCGCCCCATCCCGATGGCGAGGCCAATGTGGGTTACACCACATACATAACCAGCTCCGTCCTGGGAACCAAGGGCCGCCACGCGGTTCTAATGACCCTTCCCAAGGGTACTCTGGAAGGTACGGTCCGGAGTTTGTCGCAGGCCCAGCAGGTGTACGACCTCACCGACATCTACATCTTCGAGCTGCCACGATCATACCAGGTCATATGTCTGAAGACCGTTCAACGCAACCGCTACCAGAAGATACTGGATTCGGTCCGCTCGCCGTCGTCCGGCCAGCTCAGGAGGTATGATCGGGTCTCCCTGAGGATGGGTCCGCTCATCGACCAGAACATGCGCGAGCTGGAGCCATCGGCAAGGTTCGTGACGCTCTTGGAGTGCCCTGTGGCCACCAGGGAACGGACCTTCGTTAGCCGGGGACACATCGGTTTCCTGGAGAAGCATGGGTTCATTACCCTAGTGCATCCCAGGATCCATGGGAGCGGGGAGTTCAAGCTGGTCGATGCCGAGGTCCGCCTGTGAGAGGGTCAGCACCCACGATTACCTTTTTATGTACCCGGTCCGATACGTAGTTGCACTCCACATGATTCCTTCGGGAAGATGATGCGGACATTCGTCTACGAGTACTACCCTGGGCGGCTGAACGGGAGTGGTTCTCCGCCTTTACTTTCATTTGCAGAGGTCGGACATGGGACTGTTCAGGGGTCTGTTGGGCAAGGATGAACCGGGCGGGCGCGGAAAGGCGGTGCCCAAGCCAAGTCCCCAGTACCAGCGTCTCAACAGGTGGATAGAGTCACGGATAGGGCCTATGGACGTCAACGACCCTAATCTAAGGACGAGGCTCGATAACCTGCTGAAAAAGGAAAAGGGCAAGTTCCCAACCGCAAAAGGCTCGCTTACCTTCACAAAGGTCGG
>MVRB01000136.1 GCA_002067635.1 Methanomassiliicoccales archaeon PtaU1.Bin030
GAAGCGTTGGAAGGCCTGCAGAGGGCCCTGCCCCACAGGGGACAGCATGGCGAAGAGGACCGCTATGCCCAGCAGCAGTACTCCAGTGTTCGATGAGATCTTCAACGTTGAGGCGACCTCGGGTATGCTCAGGACCAATACGATGACTATGGCCAGAGCCACCCCTGCCGATGCTGTGAGTATGAATATCCTCCTCATCAGCCAGGAGATAACGTCCGGCTTTTCCAGAGCGTTGTATTTGGAAACGTAGCGAATGAGCACGTTCTGGACCGCTGACGCGGGGACTGTGACGATATAAAGAATGGCCAGTAGGGTGTTGAGCTCCGCCAGGTCATCGGGGATCAGGTTCGCCATCATGACCTGATAGATGAAGTTGCATCCACCTCCGGCAACGGTGGCGATGAGCATTATGAACGCTGCCCCGGCCATACCTCCAGCGCTCAGAAAGCGAGCTGATCTTTCGAACATCGGTCACGAAGGCCATGACGATGTCTATATTAATGGTTACCTCGGGCCGTAGTTACGTCCCTCGGTAGTTCAATTCTACGTGGACTGCAGACAATCCTATGCCTGGAACCTTCGGAAGAGGGCAACGAATCCACCATCCGGATTCTATCGGGCGACACCGTACGTGTGGACAGCTCGGCAGGCTAGCTATCCTCTGGTGCAGATAGGTGGTGGCGCAGTACCTTGGTTTCCCAGGACAGCGGTTCCGCAATATACCTCAATCGCAGGGGATGACCAGCAGGGGTATGGTGGACCTGCGCACGACGGTCTCGGAGTTGCCCCCCAGAGCTATCTCGCGCAGGAGGCTCTTGCGATGGGCCCCGAGTATGATGATGGAGGCGTCAAGCTCCCTGGAGGCCTCGAGGATATTGTAAGGGACCGTGCCAAAGTGAACGTGAGTGGACACCCGACAGCCTCGGCCTTCCAGCTTGCTCCTCATCTCATCCAGGTCCAGCATCACCTTGTTAAGGACCTTTTGGAACCGCTTCCCCTCCTGGATATTGGAACGGCCGCTGTCCACAACATTAAAGAGGACCGCCTCCCTGAGACCTCGGCTGGAGAGCTCTGGTAACAGCATCATGCACATATCTGTGCATGAGGAGAAATCGATCGGGACCAGTGCCTTCTGGAAAATGGGCGACTGTTCTTCGCTCCCCATTTCATCTCCCATCCCAGGGAATTTGTTTATCAGCACCGGCCGGGATGTAGAGCGGAGGATCCCGAACGACGTGGAGCCGATGAGAAGCTCCTGCGTCCTCCCCTTTCCGCTGGATGCCATGGCTATAAGGGACACGTCCTCGGATTCAGCGACGTCCAGGACCTGCTCCACGGGGTCTCCCTCCGTTACTACCTCCCGGACCTCACAGCCCTCCCGGCGGACGCTCTCCTTGACACGCTCGAGGGTCTCTCTCTGATCGGTCGTCAGGGATGATCCTGCTGCAGCAACGTGGCAGAGGACCACCTCCTTGAGACCGAATCCCCTCAGCTCTTTAACGCATTTGAGCATCCTGATGGAGGGCTCGGAGAAATCCAGAGGGAACAATATGCGCTCGAACATGGTTATATGTAGTAAAGGTCCTAGTAGCCCAAAATATTTTTCCAATGAAACCCAGTCCTGACGAGCACGAAAGAAGGCGCTTGGCTGCGCAGGCACGCTCCATCAGGCAGCTACTCACTTACATGATCTAACGGTAGCATCGCCGAGCATTATGGGTGATGCAGGAACAGCATTCAAGCAATGCGAAAGGATATGTGCTGGAAGGGTTTCTCCCCCGTCTGGGAAGTGCATAGATGAGGGTCACCACGTTGAGCATCGAGGGGAGGAGCGCACGCTCCGCACTTATGCTGTCCTTGGTAGCCAGCCTCTTGTACGGCTCGCAGTATGTGGTCATCAAGGACGGCATGGGCGGTATCAATCCCCTCCTGTTCGGTGCCGCCACCATGGGGACCGGCGGCCTCCTGGCCATGCTCCTGGTCCGTAGGAGGAAGGGGTTGGACCTGTCCATATTCAAACGGTGGGAGGTATGGGCGGGGACCTTTTTCGCGACCGCAATGATCGCCTGCCAGTATATCGGGCTCACACTATCCACCGCTTCCGTCGGTGGCCTGATAGTGGGAAGCAACGTGATCTTTGTGGCACCCCTTTCTGCCATCATCTTCCGGGAGGTAATCGGGAGGGTACAGGCGCTGGGGGTGGCCGTGGGCCTGATGGGGCTCATGACCATCACCACGGGTTGGGACCTCAGCTTCCTGGGAACCAATGTCTTCCTGGGGGATATCCTGTTACTCATCGCTTCCTTCTCTATCGCGGCCAACTATCCTCTGACCAAGTTCGCCGTGAGGGTGATGGGCAATGATGAGTGGGTCATGTCCTTCCACCTCCTGAGCGCTTTCTTCCTCCTCATCCTCAGCCTTTTCATCGGCGGCCCGGGAGAGCCGGGCGATCTTTCCATTCCTGCGGTGCTGTTCGTTGGCCTGTTCTGCACCTCGGTGCCAACATTGCTGTGGGCCATTGGCCTGCGGTCCTTGTCCATGACCACCTCGGCCACAGTCCTTCTGTCAGAATCTGCTTTCGCCGTTCTCCTCGGGGTCGTGCTGCTGAGCGAGCCTTTGGACACAATGACGGTACTGGGTGCGGTCCTTGTGTTCCTCGCGATCTTCACAGTGTCAAGAACAGTGGCTCAGAAGAGGTAGGGAAAGGGTTTCTGACGTTGAAAGGTCAAGAAGAGCTTACTTTTTCTTCTTCTCTACCTTGGCGTCCTTCTTCTTGTCGGTTGCGCACTTTCCACAGCCCATTGTGAAGCCTCCGCCGGAAATCTTGCTGGCTGTTTATATCGTTATCGCCATAAATAACGACGAAACGAATTGAGACCTCCCCTCTGAGCCTACGCTTACCGTGGTGAGTAAAGGGCTGGCCGGAAAATATGGTCAAGGCGGTCAGGAACCCCCCGCATCATGTGCCCCTGGCGCCTGCTTTGGAGCTGTCCATTGTTTTTATATTGATAATAAAATACAAATTTATCACTTTATGAAAGGTCGGAACGGTTAGAATATACGTGCTAATTCCGAATCCCGATACCGAGAGCGGAGGTCGTTTCTTTTTCGATAATAACCCACTGGCCAGTGATAGAATCAGCAATTCAAAAGTGATAATCTATGGAGATATTTTATATATCTCACTATGCGGTTAAACCGCTAGGTGAATCAGTTGCACGCTTTGGAGACATCAAGGCTCTTGACGGAAGAATATTCGGCGAAGATCCTGCTGGCCACAATGGGTAAGGCGAAGAGCGCGTTCGAGCTTTCTGAGAAGCTTGGCATTCCCATCGCTGCGTGCTATCGTAAGATCAATCTGCTCGAGTCTGCCGGTCTCATCTACTGCGACGAGAGAAAGCTGACCCAGGCGGGCAAGAGGATAAATCTTTACAAGGCGCGTGTAAAGAACGCCCAGATCACCTTCGAGAAGAACAAGATCAAAGCGAAGATCGAGATGATCGACGGCACCACCGAGGACTACAACTATAACATCGACATGACTGTCTTCATAAAAGAGGGTCAGAACATAATCGATCTGTAAACCCCTTAGGTCCGAAAGAAAGCCTTGAGTCCTTCCTCCAGGGAGATGCGCGTGCTGAAGCCCACCTTCTCCTTGGCGAGATCCACTTTGGCAACAGAGTTCTTGATATCTGCTATGCGAGGGGCTATGTGCTCAACCCGGACCTCACTAGGACATACTTTTTTTATTACTTCTGCCAGGTCCAGGATGCTTGTTGCCTGACCGGAACCACCGTTCAATACCATGCCAGTGTTCTCGGACTCCATGGTCAGCCGTACCAGCCGGGCAACATCAGCGGCATGTAGGAAGTCCCTCGTCTGGGACCCGTCCCCTTCGATCCTCAGGGGAAGGCCGGCGTTGGCGTTCTGGGTGAATTTTGTTATCACTCCCGAGTACGGGCTCTTGGGGTCGGCCCGCGGGGAGTAGAAATTGAACGGACGGATGATGGCCCAGCTCAGACCGTACGACGAACCGAAGGCCCGCACGAAATGTTCCGCCGATAGCTTGCTGGAACCGTATATGGAAAGCGGTGCCAAGGGATGGTCCTCATCCACAGGGATGTAGTGGGGGTTCCCGTAAACGGCGGCGCTGGAAATGAACACGAACTTGGACACGCCAGCATCCTTGGCTGCCTTAAGCGTTCGGACGGTCCCCAGGACGTTGGTCTCCACGTCGAAGGCAGGGTCCTCCGTGGAACGCTGGACGGAGACCTGGGCCGCCGTATGGATTACGGCATCCGCACCTTTGCATGCCTGCAGCATGGCCGCAGGGTCCCTGATATCGGCGATGGTGACCCTACCGACCGCGCTGGAGAATTCGGGCTGGCGGATATCAACTCCCCATGCCTCATGCCTTGATGCCATTTCCTCGAAAAGATATGAGCTTAGCTGCCCTGAAGCACCTGTGATAAGTACGTTCACGGACCGGCTCTAAGATGTGCCAATCTATATTTCTTTGGCGATGGTGACGAACTTTTGGTAAGGAACACGGTGAAAGGTCCATCGATAAGATTGAAGAGCCCCATGATGCTTTGACCTTCTGGTTCAAACATGTTCATTTTGGGCACTGGTCTATCGTGGCTCGTTCTCCTGCTGTTGTTGATCGTAGGGGTCAGCATCTTGGTGTTCATCATCAAGAGCCTTCTGTTCTTCCTTCCCCCTGCGATAGTGGCCCTGGCCGTCTATTACGTAACGTCCGATCTTACCTTCACCGGGATAGCTTTCATCGTCGTGGTGTTCCTGATGCTCACTCTTCGGAGATGAGCAAAAACTTCGCTCTGCAACATCTGCAGAGCCTAAAATCACTGAATGATGCCGGGAAGTGTTTATTAGGCCGTACTAGACCTTCATATTCGATAGAGAACGGTGATTCAATGATGATAAGTTCAGATAACGAGAGGATAATGGAGATGGGGTGTATCAAAGCAAGGGATGTCATCACCACCGATGGTCGTAAGGTCGGGGTTCTGAGCGGTGGATGGATCGACGTTAGAAGCTGGAACGTGACCGCCCTTGTCATAGATCTGGACAAGAACGTGGTGGACGAGCTCAATCTTAAGAAGCCAATACTCCGCAGCGCCAAGATATCGTTGCCTACCTCTTCGATCAAGAACATGTCGGATGTGGCCCAGCTCAACATCGACATGACAACCTTGGCTAGGATGGTCCAGACAAACCCATAGTTAGCATAGTTAGATTCGATACCGGAGGCTTTACGATCTCAGTACATCGAGA
>MVRB01000137.1 GCA_002067635.1 Methanomassiliicoccales archaeon PtaU1.Bin030
CTTCGTTAGGATGCGAGGCAGCTTGATGAGCCTGGACTCGAGGCCCAAGGCCACGGCCGCGACCACTCCCGTTCCGGTTATTCCCCTGGCCTTGCAGCCACCGCTGTCCTGGCCGGCGCCGTTGGAGGGATCCACCCTGGAGGCCAGGACCGGCTTGAGGGCCTCGTCCAGGACCACGTTGTCCCACAGGCCGTCCTCACGCAAGTTGAGGTCGGATATCGCGAAGGGCGCTGCCAGCATCCCGTACCTGATGGCCTGCCCCTCCATCGCCGGCCCGGCCGCGGCCGATCCAGTGTATAACTCTCCGTCATGGAACAGCCCCATCTCGGCATTGGTGCCATAGTCCGTCACCATGCACGTCTCCTTGGACTCCAGGAGCCCTGACTTCATCACCATGGCCAGAGCATCGGCTCCTACCTCGTGGCGTATGGCCGGAGGTATGACCACCTCCGTTTCGGGCCTTAGGGCCGTCAGACCTATGTCCCCTGCCGTCAGGGTCTTACCCCTCCTGTCCGGCACCTTGACGTTCAACCGCCTCAGCATGGACTGGCCCGCGTATGCGAGGTCTCTAACCTCTATGCCTTCGAACATGGACACTTGGGCAGGGTTGCCGCACACGGCCAGACGGGTTATTCGCTCTATCTCTGCCCCGTGGGCCTGTATGAGGCTGCCGACCGTGTCCATGATAATTCTATGGCCTACCTCAGCGCCATTCTCCAGCCAGAAGTGCAGATGGTCCATGATGTTGGCCCCCGGTAGAGGGTGCCTCATGGTGATCGCCGTGGAGATGATCTTACCGTTCCTTGAGAGATCGACCAGCTGAGACCTGTACCCGCTGGTGCCCACGTCAAGCGCTATTCCATAGGACAAGGTCATCCTTCTGGAGGGAACGTCTTGAGGTTATAATAACCTGATCGAAAGGGGGAGCACGGACGGCAGGCCAGGCCGTACGGACGACCGTTTCCGAAGTCAATGTTCGGGCATGGCGAGATCGTCAGAAAAGGGATTTCGCTGACAGAGGTGCTTAGAAAATGTGACCGAAAAATGAAAAGGTTGAAGGGGTTTTGGTCTGTCGGATCCAAAGGCGGGACCTGTTCAGCCCTTGACCGCCTTGACCATCGCCTCGAGGTTGGCCTTGGGGACCTTGGCGGCGAGGCCGCAGCCGGGAGCGATGAGGTTGAACCCTGCCTCCACGACCTTCTTGGTCTCCTCAAAGGACTGCTCGGCGTTGCCCATGAACAGGGGCTTTACGACACCGACATTGCCCACCAGAGCAGCTCTCCCCGCAACGATGTCGACTGCGGTACCGGGCGCGACCTTCTCCTCGATGCTGACGGCGCTGGCGCCGGTAGCGATCATGTTCTCGAGAAGGGCGGTGGTGTTCCCGCAGATGTGCAGGATGCTCTTGGTGCTGCCGCAGGCCTCGACGACCTGCTTGATGTAGGGAGCAGCGAAGACGTTGAACATGTCAGGGTGCATCATGTCGGTGGAAGCGGAAGGGTCAACGATGACGATGACGTCAGCGCCCGCCTCGATCAGAGCTTTCACGTACTTGACCTCGAAATCGGTGGCCGCCTGGACGAACTTCTTGACGGTGTCCGGCTCGGTGATGCACCATAGCAGGAGGTTGCCGGTCTCGACGAGGTGACCTGCGAGGGTGAAGGGGCCCGCGATGCCTACGACGATGGGGTACTCCTTTCCGTACTGCTCCTTCAGTATCTTGGTGGCCTCTATAACGACACCAGGCCTTCCCTTGTGGGGGTCCTCGGGGATGACGGGCTCGGTCTCGGAATCGAAGGGGTGGGCCTTCAGCATAGGGGTCCTGTCCACCTTTCCCAGATCGACGGTGGCACCGAACAGCTCGGCCTCAGCGGTAAGGTCGAAGGGGATCCTGATGGTCTCCAGACCCAGTTCGGTGGCGGCAGCAGCGAGCTTGGCCATGAGCTGGGGGTCGCTGTGGGCCTCGGGCCAAGATACACCAACTGCGTTCATCTGGTCAATGGTCGCGCTCTGAGTGACGATGCCTACTGGAGGCCTGTCCAACTTCTCAAGGTTAAGGGCTGCCAATACTCTCTCTCTTGGAGTCACAAAATTCATCTCCTTCTTGTGTTACCTAATCAAAGGTACGTTATTTCCGAATGAAACCACCGTATAAATTAATTTTGCATCTTTGAAGATGCACCCCTCGGTCCCTCTGGCTGAGGATCATACGGCCACCTCCGTTGCCCACTCGAATTTGATGATCATGGGTAGCAGAAAGAGGCGATTGCCTCTCTTCTAGCATAATATATCCTGGCTAACATCCCTTGGCTGAGAATGCTTGACCCTTGAGCCGGTAAGGTCGAATGATATGGCGAGACCACAGCCTCTATGGAATCGATAAATGTTAATAATGGGTTTTTATGAAAGATTTGGGAGCAGATGGGAGGACGAATCTCCACATCATTACCTACTCGGCGAGCAGACCGTCAACTACCTGAACGGCCTCGATGGCATCGTACGCCCAAGCATCGCAGCCTATCTGGTCCGCGAACTCCTTTGAGGTCGCGCCTCCGCCGATGATGGTCTTTACCTTGCCCTTGAGGTTCTCTTCCCTCAGAACCTTCTCTATCTCCTTCATAACTGCCAGGGTAGGGGTCATGAGGGTGGAGGTGGCCAGCACCTCGGCGCTCTCTGCCTTGCACTTGTCGATTATGTTCTTAACTGGCACATCTCGGCCCATGTCGAAAATAGTGAGGCCTGCACCGGTCAGCATGGCCTTGACGATGTTCTTCCCGATGTCGTGCACGTCTCCCTCGACGACCGCCAGGACCACCTTGCCGGGGGTCTTGGCCTTGGCATCCACCTTCATCTTGGGGAGTACCACGTCCAGGGCCTGATACATGGTCTGGGCAGCGAGTAGCACCTGGGGAAGGAAGTACTGTTTGGTCTCGTACTTCTGCCCTACCGAACCCATGGCCTTGCTCAAACTGTCAAAGATTATCACTTTGGGATCGACCCCGGCCGCCAAAGCCTGCTCCGCAAGGGGCTTCGCTTCCTTGATCTTGCCCTTTACAACGACATCCGCCAACTTGTCAAGTATCTCGTTGCTCAAATGATTCCCTCCAATGATAGGAATTGAGATTTACATTGGTAATACAGCATGATTATATAGTCTTTTATGGCCGCGAGGTCAACAAAAGGAAACCGCCTTTCAAGCCCCATCTAATGTGAAATTATTGTACTGGCTTATACGATTTGGAACCCATTGTCAAAAATTACAATCAAATTATATCTATACTATTTAATGAATAATTATATTCATTTCTTGGCCTCTTGAATCACAGCCTTAGATCGCCGAGCGACGACACTTTTCCAAGGGACAGTATGCCGATGTCGCTGCAGGCAAACACCTCTCCGTTCTTAATGTCAGCATTGCTCAGGACCGGGGAGAGGCAGTCCGACGGCTGAACCCCCGTGATGTCCGTTCCTGAGGCCAGGGGACTGAAGGCTGGAAGCACCAGGACGTTCTCTTCCCTCAGGAAAACGTGGCAGGGTAGCTTTATGTACGCCCCTACCCTGTCCACGATCTTCACCGAGGGGTGCTCATGTCCGATGGTCAGGGGCCTGGAATCACAGGGCTGGTGCCCGTGGACGAAGGTTATGCCGCCGAGGGAGTACCGGTCAACCACTGGTATCTGGATGCGGGAGACGATGTTCTCGATGAAATTATCGTGGTTGCCCTTCACTATCACGATGTCCACCAGTTCAGAGATGCTGTCCAGTACCGAGCGTACGTCCCTCACCTCTTGTCCCAGGTTCCGGGAGAACTCGTGCTTCACATCGCCCAGGAGGACCACTCGCTCCGCCTCATACCTCTCGATCAACCGGGCCAGGGCCTCCTTGACGGTCTTTGTCTGTACCCGCGGAATATGTATCCCTTCGGCCTCCAGCGCCGATTCGTAGCCCAGGTGGAGATCTGCTACAACCACCGTTCGCTCGTCAGGCAGGTGCAGGCACAGGTCGGATGTTATGCGTGCGCCGTCGAATAGCTCTATCTCGTCCATAGCCACCCGCTGTTTGGTAGTACGTTTCGAAGCGAAGCGCCCTATTTCAAATTACTCCCGGCCATCGGCCCACCTTCGGTTAGGTGACAGAAAATTGTATGAACCCGGGCGATTGTTGGGAGGTCGTGATAAGGAGGACCTTTCAGATACTTCCATCGGTCGGGCGTGGCAAGGAGAGGAACTTATGGAAGAGCGGGGTCTACACCTGGGATGACTTCATGTCCCTGGGGAAGGTCAAGGGCATATCGGCAGAGAGGAAGGCAAGCCTCGATAAGCACATAGAGCGGGCAGAGACCTTCCTTGATAAGGGGAACACAGAGTACTTCTGCAAGATCCTGCCTTCGGTGGAGCACTGGCGGCTTTACGATAGGTTCCGTTCCGGCACGGCCTTTCTGGACATCGAGACCGATGGTCGCTCCGCGTACTCCAACGTCACCGTGGTGGGCGTCCACCGCAGGGACGGCGGTGGGTGTACGCTCGTAAGGGGGCAGGACCTGAACGCGGCCAACCTCAAAGAGGCGCTGGAAGGCGTGAAGATGCTGGTCACCTTCAATGGCAGCTCCTTCGACCTTCCCATTCTGGAGT
>MVRB01000138.1 GCA_002067635.1 Methanomassiliicoccales archaeon PtaU1.Bin030
GTGGCGATGAAGAAGGCTGCCGCGGCCAGGAGCAGGGTGGGGGCCACCAGGTCCCAGCCTCCGGTGGCTATGCCGTCCGCGATGTCGCCCAGGGAGGTCGTCCCCGCGACCAGGGCCATGGCGAAGATGGACAGCAGCATGGTGGGCTCCACGATGGAGGATATGTACATCTCCCTGCTGGACCCCATGCCCCCGAACGCAGAACCGGTGTCCAGGGCCGCCAGCGCCATGAAGAACCGCATCATGGACAGGAGGTAGATGAGCACTATGAGGTCTCCCACGAACCCGAACGCCCGTGCGTAGACGACCGGTACGAGGAGCGCCGCCACCAGGATCGCCGACATGCAGACATAGGGGGTGAGGGTGAAGACCCAGGAGGCGTCCTTCGATACCACCGAGCCCTTGGAGAACAGCTTCCATAGGTCCCGGTAGGGCTGAACAACGCTGGGGCCGGTCCTGCTCTGCAGGTAGGCCTTCACCTTGCGGATTATGCCGGTGATGAGGGGCGCGATCGTCACCAGCAGGATGGTCTGCAGGACCTCGACGATCATCGGAACACCACCAGCAGTACCAGGAGAACGACGAAGATGTAGGCCAGGTAGGCCTGGATACTGCCCCTCTGGATGAACCCCAGGCGTCTGGCCAGCGCCACCACCGCGCTCACCATGGGAGCGTAGAGGTACCGCTCGAACACTGGCTCTATGCTGCGCGAGAAGGATATTCGCCTCTTGATCAGAGAGGAGGTGGTGTACTCCGTCCTCACCTCGATATGCGGCCGGTACACGGACTTGAAGATGCGGTTGATCGGCTCAGAGAAGCCAGAGGCGCTGTACTCGGTGCGCGGCGTGAGGGGCGTGCCGCAGTCCCAGGTGTCCCCTGTTGCGACCTTACGCTTTCCGCCCATGTAGCGGGATATCACAAGGGATGCAGGTATCGCGAACATCAGCAGCACGCCGATGGCCAGGGGGCTCATGCTGGAGAACTCCCCCGCCGGCGGGCTGAGGATGAGACCGTTGACGAGCTTCCCCGCGATGCTCACATCAAGCAGGGAGGAGGTCACGCCGTCTATCTCCGGTACGATGAGCACTGAGAGCACGCCGGTGAGCACGCACAGCCCGGCGGCGATCCCCATCCCCGCGAGCATGCTCCGGGGGACCTCCTGGGCCTCCGCAGCGTGCTTGCTCCTCGGCCTCGCCAGGAAGGTGGCCCCGAAGATGCGGACGAAGCAGGCGGCGGCCAGGGCCCCGGTCAGGGCCAGGACGGCCACGGCCACGGGCAGCAGGAGATTGACCATGGGGTCGGTTATGTTCTGCGTAAGCAGCAGGGACTGGAACATCAGCCATTCCCCGACGAAGCCGTTGAAGGGGGGGATGGCGGAGATGGACAGCACACCGATGAAGAACAGCGCTCCGGTCCACCTCATCCTCTTGGCCAGGCCCCCCAGCTCCTCCAGGTTCTTGGTGTGCGTGGCGTGTAGCACCGCCCCCGCCCCCATGAACAGGAGGCCCTTGAAGAGGGAGTGGGACAGGGTGTGGAACAGGGCAGCTATCAGGGCAAGAGCCGCCAGGTCGCCCAGATGGGCGTTGGCCACGGGGTCGGCCAGATGGTAGGACTCGAATACCATGGCCGCCCCCAGGGCGATGAAGATGAGACCAACGTTCTCCACCGTGGAGTATGCCAGGGCACGCTTCAGGTCCTCCTCCATCAGGGCGTACAGCACGCCCACCAGCGCCGATATGCAGGCGATCAGCAGCACCAGGAGGCCCCACCACGTGTCCCAGGTTCCGAGGAAGTCGAAGTAGCACCGGATTATCATGTAGACGGCGGTCTTCACCATGATGCCGGACATCATGGCCGAGATGTTGGAAGGAGCCGCGGGATGGGCCTGGGGCAGCCACACATGCAGCGGCACCAGGCCGGCCTTGGTCCCGAAGCCGAAGAGCAGGAGGACAAAGGCAGCGTTCCTTGCCAGCTCTGGCATCGCACCCAGAGCTCCAAGCTCCCGGAACGCCGCGAAGTCGAAGGAATGGTCGCCGGGAGTGCTCATCCACATGATGATGAACGCCACGGTGATGAGGGCGGTGCCCAGGTGGGTCATGACGACATACAGCAGACCCGAGGACACGCTTTCCCGTTTCCTGTTCTCGTACATGACCAGGAGGTACGAGGACACCGACATGGTCTCCCACATGATCAGGAAGAGGATGGCGTTGTCCGCTGATATCACCAGGACCAGGCTCAGCAGGAAGGTGTTGAACAGCAGCCCCATGGTACCCAGGCTGTACCTGCCCTCGTACTCCTTTGTATAGCCTAGGGAGTAGATGGAAACGCATGCGCCCAGGATAGATATGGCCAGCAGGAAGAAGGCAGACAGCTGATCGATGACGAAGGAGAACGTTCCGAAGCCGGCGACGGCCGTGGGGAGGGTGAGGACGATGCTCCCGCTCCCCAGGAGCACCTCCAGGGCCATGACCAGTCCCAACATGGATGATATGGTGGAGGTGGTAAAAGACACCACCCGGCATGCCCTTGACCATCTTCCCGTCGATAGCGATGCCAACGCTCCCGAGAGCGATATGAGGATGAACAAACCGAAAAGCTCTTGACCGTTCATCAATGGACCAGCTTGAGGGGCGGCGTGCCTCTTCGATTTCCAAACTTGATCTTTCTGGCCATGCCCTCGCTGCGGGCAAACCACTGGTCATTCATAAACATTTCCTCGTCAGATACCGTTGCCTGCAGGTAGCAGGGACCTCTGGAGCTGCCCTGAGGGGCAATTTCACCAACATGAAGAGAAAAAATGTAAGATGTTTTTATAGCGATGGCATCCAATCTATCACCGAGTGAGGGATATGCGTTCTGAGAGGAGCGATTGGAAGACGGAGGAGCAGGTACTCAAGAAACAGCTGGGCCTGCTGGCGGCAGCGATCAGGGTGGAGAGCTACGGGAGAGACTTCTACCTGAGGATGAGCGAGTGCGTCATGGACAAGGAGGGGAAGCTGATACTCCGAAGCCTGGCCAAGGATGAGAAGGACCACCGAACATGGCTCATCAGGCAGATCGACAGGATCTTTCCCGGTAAGGACGTGGATACCATAGTGCCGGACCCAGAGTACGCTGACATCGTTCCCCAGCGTCCCTTCCCCGATGTCCCACCGGGGGCGTGCTTCTCCTCTCAGGACGAGATCAAGGCAGTGGAGACGGGTATCGAGGTGGAGAAGGCCTCCGTGCGCATGTACAGCGAGGTCGCATCCCTGACCCGGGACCCGGAGCTGAAGGCGTTGATGCAGCGCCTCGTCGAGTGGGAGAGAGGGCATCAGAAGACCCTCGAGGATAACCTGGAGTACCTGAAGAGGGGGGGAAGCTGGTACGGCTACAATCCCATCCTGGAAGGCTGATATGTTCCCCCATTGATGCCCGGAGGGGGCCCCGGGGATATCTGGATATCCTCCTGTGTGCATTCCTGTTCCGTCGATAGTTTAAAGAAGTTTTCTTCCATACTGTGGTTCCGTATCGCTATTAACAGGAGATAACAGGCTCTAATTCTTAGAGGAATACCCATGGTAAAGATGCCGGATATCAATAGGGAACTTCTTGCTTGTCTGCAATGCGGTTATTGCGTGCGAGTCTGCCCCACTTACGAGCAGACCCCATGGGAGTCTGTTACTCCCCGGGGCAAGGTATTCTACCTGACACAATTGATGAAGCGCTCCCCGATGGACACTCTGCTGGGACGCAAGGTGAAGGTCGACCAGGAGTTCGTGGACGCTCTGTTCAGCTGCACCGGCTGCGCCCAGTGCGAGACCGTATGCCACGTCAATATCGAGTTCGCGGAATTCTGGGAGAAGGTAAGGGAGTGGGTGGTCAGCCAGGGTAAGGGGCCCCTGCCTGCGCATTCCAAGCTCGCCCAGAGCATCAAGGACTTCAGCAATCCCTACAACGAGCCGAGGGAGAAGCGCGGTGACTGGTGGCCGTCGGAGATCCCGCGCGCCGAACATCCCGACATCATCTTCTATGCAGGCTGCACCGGGTCCTACAGGATGCAGAGGATCGCCAAGGCCGGGGCCACCGTTCTGCACCGTGCCGGAGTTAAGCTGGACATTCTGGGAGGAGAGGAGTACTGCTGCACCTCCCCCATGCTTAGGACCGGGCAGACCGGCCTCACCACCGAGTTCGCGCAGCACAACATCCGGGCCGTCGAGAAGAGGGGGGCCAAGGCAATGGTCACCACCTGCGCTGGCTGCTACAAGACCACCTCCACCGACTACGGTAAGTACTTCTCCAACCCCACCTTCCCGGTGTACCACTTCTCGCAGTTCGTGAACAAGCTGATCAAGGAAAAGAAGCTCAAGTTCACCAAGGAGGTCAAGGCCAAGATCACCTACCACGACCCCTGCCACCTCGGCAGGCATGGAGGAGTGTTCGAGGAACCCCGTGAGGTGCTCAAGAAGATACCCGGCGTGGAGCTGGTGGAGATGCCGCGCAACCGCATGGGATCGCGCTGCTGCGGCGCTGGGGGCGGCTACAAGAGCGGGTTCAACCAGCTCGCCGTCAACATCGCTGCGGAGAGGGTGAAGGAGGCCGTAGCCACCGGTGCGGATATCCTGGTAACGACATGTCCCTTCTGCGTCCTCAACCTTCAGGCAGGGGCCAAGCAGATAGGAGCCAGCATCAAGGTGCTGGACATATCCGAGCTGCTACTGGAGGCCACAGACCCCAGCGCCGCTCCGGCCGCTGCCGAGAGCGCCAAGGCAGAGGGCAAGGTCGCTGCCCGGCCGGCGAAGGCCGAGGGCGCTGCCAAGCCCGTCGCGGCCGAGAAGGCCAAGGCCTCCGCCCAGAAGGCATAAACTCCTTCCAGAGGTTCCTTTTTCTTTACCATTTTTAATATGAGCGTCCCACTTAGAGGTGGCTACCGCCGTTCGAACAACCAGGCGATAGGTTGAAATATCAAAGTGCCCTCGATTTGTCGCCTGGCCATGGTTTTTGAGCAGCTAGATCCACGTATCCAGCGGGTCCTCCGGGACAAGGACATCCACGAGCCCACAGGCCCTCAGAGGGAGGCCATCCCCCACATCCTAAAAGGCGAGCACCTGCTGCTGGTTGCTCACACCGGCATAGGTAAGACGGAGGCCGCCATGCTGCCCATCTTCCACCGCCTCATAGGGGCCCCGGGAAAGGGCATCAGGTGCATCTACATCACGCCCCTGCGGGCGCTAAACCGGGACATGCTCAAGCGCCTCACGGAGTTCGGGGAGGCTCTGGACCTTAAGGTGGCGGTGAGGCACGGCGATACCTCCCAGACGGAGCGGCAGCAGCAGTCCCGGGACCCCCCGGACGTGCTCATAACCACCCCCGAGACGGTGCAGGTGCTGTTCACGGGCAAGAGGCTGCGGGAGCACCTGTCCCGGGTCAAGCATGTGGTCATCGATGAGATCCATGAGCTTGCCAGCAACGACCGGGGAGCGCAGCTGGCGGTCGCCTTGGAGCGGCTGGTGGAGATCTCCGGGGAGTTCCAGCGCGTCGGCCTGTCCGCCACCGTGGGATCCGTGGAGGAGGTGGCGAGATACCTGGGAGGGGAGGGGCGGGAGGTGCGCACCGTCCGCGCCAACATCGCCAAGGACCTCCGGGTGAACGTCCAGTCACCACAGGTCGTCGATGAGGACCGGGACCTTGCCGGCCGCCTGCAGAGCGACCCGCACCTGGTGTCGGGGATGAGGCGGTGCAAGGACCTGATCGAGGGGCACCGCTCCACTCTGATGTTCGTCAATACCCGGGACACCGCCGAGGCCATCGCCGCCCGCTACCGCATCTGGGACGAGGAGTTCAAGGTGGGAGTGCACCATGGTTCGCTGTCCAAGGAGGTGCGGATCGAGATGGAGGAGGACTTCAAGAACGAGCGCCTCAAGGGCCTCATCTGCACCTCCTCCCTGGAGCTGGGTATAGATATAGGCTCCGTGGACTTCGCCATCCAGTACAACTCCCCGCGCCAGGTCTCCCGCCTCGTACAGCGCATGGGGAGGGCGGGGCACTCGGTGGGAGAGCGCTCCGAGGGGGCGATAGTGGCCTCCAACCCTGACGAGGTCGCCGAGAGCCTGGTCATTGCGCGCCGGGCGATGGCCGGTGAGCTGGAGGACCTCCGGGTCCGGGAGAGGCCGCTGTCCGTGCTGGCCAACCAGCTGGTGGCCATGGCCATGGTGGGGCAGGTGGAGAAGGAGCTGGCCTACCAGGTGATCAAGCGGGCCTACCCCTTCCGGAACCTGCCGAGGGAGGAGTTCCGTGACGTCTTGGAGCAGCTGACGAGGATAGGTCTTCTGTTCGATAATGAGGGGAGGTACCGCCGCAGCAACCGGGGGATGCGGTACTTCTACGACAACCTGTCCATGATCCCGGACGAGCGAACGTTCCTGATACGGGACATCTCCTCACGGCGGATCATAGGGACCCTTGACGAGTCGTTCGTGGTCTCCTTCGCCGAGCCGTACGCGGCCTTCATAACCCACGGTAAGACATGGAGGAT
>MVRB01000139.1 GCA_002067635.1 Methanomassiliicoccales archaeon PtaU1.Bin030
GCCAGGATGGAAGAGTAGACCCTTTATCGCTACTCACATCTGGTGGGATATTACCAAGTCTGTGGTGGCGAAAGCAGGATGGTTCGACTAGTCCCTCGGGTCCTCGCAGGGCTCCTCCATTTGATGTGGAGGGGAGCGCTTCCGCTCCCTCTTGATCCGCTCTATTTGGTTTACGTAACGCTCGACGGTGACGTAGGCCCCCGCCCTGCGCTCGTCCCCGTACTCCTTGCTCATGGATATGGAGATCACCTGACAGTCGTCCACGAACAGGATCCCGGTTAACGCATCGTTGATGGCCCGTACGAGCTTATCGATGTCCGGTTTCACTGTGGGGTTGATCCTCTTATGCTCCGGTACCGAGGGAGGGCGGGAGAGAACGAACTCCACCTTCACCTTGTATGCAGATGCGCAGTCGCACACCCACGTTTTTCCCTCCAGCGCCCGCTGGGCCTCGGTAGCTATGCGGTTCCTCCAGGCCAGAAGCCCTTTCTTGTTCTGATGTGTGGTCACCGTCCGGTCGAGGCTCTTGATGTAGTATGCTCTGGTGCTCCCTTCAGGGGTAGGCTCCCCCAGTACAGTGAACGAGATGGATTCGACAAGACCGTTCGATAAGCTCATGCTCTCACCACTTTGCGCTCCCCCCATTATCATGGGCAAACAGGGCTCTAGGGCCCAGCAAACTCTGGAACGCTGACCTCCAAAGGGTCCAGATGTGCATATAACTGTCCCTATTAAGATTAAGCCCCCCAAAATACCTAAGGCTGGCAAAGGAATTATAAAAACCGAGGGGATATGGGCCACTGGTCATAGAATTCGAAATGGATGAGTGGACCGATCATGGCAGACAGCGGTAGAGGGAAGTTCACAGAGGGTGTTCGGTCCATGAGCCATAGGCAACATATAGCGGCCATCCTCTTGGTAGGTCTGGTCGTTTACGGCTCGTTCATCGTGGCCGATGGGTTGATGGTCAGGCAGTGGTTGGACTCGTCCTTCGGAACGACGCCGGACCTGGCCATCTACCAGGAACGGACCAGTCTCATACTTCACGGCGGTCTTATCTACCGCGATCTGGACATCGAGGCTCCCCCGCTCATCAACTACTTCCTCCTGCCCCCTCAGATCATGGGGGGAGAGTGGTGGGCCTATGAGATCTACTTCTCGCTCTTCCCCATCCTGACCTCCATATGCATGTATCTGGTCATGCGCCGGTGGGATGATCGCCGCGCCTTCCTTGCCGCCCTTCTTTTTGTCATCTGCCCGTTCGCGGTGCAGGATGCCACCTGGGGTATCCAGGACGAGCCCATGGTGGCGTTCTTCTACCTCCTTCCGGCCATATTGCTCATGGGAGGCTATGCCCGATCCTCGGCCATAGCCGCGGCGGTGGGGTTCTGGACCAAGTTCCTGCCCATCGTCACTTATCCCATAACCCTCCTGAGCCTGAAAGGAACGAGGGAAAGGCTGATCAGCATAGGCCTCGTGGTCGTCATCTCATGTCTCGTGGCCCTGCCCTTCCTGATCCTGGCACCTGAGGAGTTCCTGAGGTTCCCATCGTACTACCTTTTGGGAAGGAGCGGCCAGGGGAGTGCGGGGATGTCGATAATCAACCTCGTGGGAGTGGGTGGATGGCACCTTCCCGGAGAGGTCGGCGCTAGCCTCACGGTGGCGGCCTTGGTCCTCTCTTATTACCTGTTCAAGAAATGGAAGCTGGACGTTTGGAGGGGGGCCATGCTGACCACTGTGATGTTCATCTCCATCTACCCCATGATCAGGCTGGGCTACTTCATCCTCCCTTTTGCCTTCTTCTCGGTGTGGGCCGTTCAGTACAAGGGCATCGCCCTCAGGCTGATACCGATGTACATAACCCTCCTATTCGGACAGGGCTTTGAGCGGGCCAGCCCCGGTTTCGATCAACCCTACTCCTGGCTACTGGGGTTGATACTGGTGACCGCCGGGATCTTGATAATGCTCGACATCACCCGCCTGTGCCTCAAAAGGCCTTGCCTTCTTGATGAAGTGAGGCGAGAGGGGCTCCCATCAGCCTAGAAGGTCTCATCATGTCCCAGGGGATCCGCTGACCCTCTTCTCGTCACCGAGAGTCCCTCCCACGACAAGGAGAACATTGGACATATTTCACGATGGTGGAGCACTTTGCGTTTCGTCATGAGGACGAGGCGTTCGTGAGTCGGTGCTCTCTGGACAAGAATTCAGAATTCATATATATCCCGGGGAGCATGGCCCGGTCGATGGACCAAACGGGTGATCCGTTCCTCTTCCTGGCCATGGTGGCCTTCATCTCCCTGTCCGGGGCCCTTATGCCAGGCCCGGTGTTCGCCACAGCGGTGGCCAAGGGATACGATGACAGGAACGCGGGCCTGAAGATCACTGCGGGGCATGCGGCCATCGAGGTCCCCCTGATCATCGCCATCTTCCTTGGTTTCGAGGCCGTCCTCAAAGATGAGAGCGTGTTCACCCTGATCGGCCTGGTGGGGGGCATGTTCCTCCTATACATGGGCATCAGTATGTTCCGCACCAAGCTAGAAGGGGGACAGGTCCAAGGGTCCAAGCTAAGACCGTTCACAGCCGGCCTCGTGCTCACGGCCGTCAATCCCTACTTCCTGGTATGGTGGGCCACCGTGGGAGCGTCCTTGATAGGTGTTGCCGCAGGCTACGGCCTGATCATGCTGCCGATCTTCGCGGTGGTGCATCTCTCATGCGACCTGGGATGGCTGCAGTTCGTGTCCTATTCGGTTAACCGTTCCCGTTCCTTCATCACCGGCAAGAGGTACAAGCTGCTCTTCGCAGCCTGCGGGGCCATACTCGTGGCATTCGCTCTCTACTTCATCCTCAGCTCCCTGAACGTGATGCTCTCGTGAGGGGGCTATCACAGGGCTTTGGCCCAGCGGGCCCTGGCGAAAAGAAGAACGGGGCCGTGTCTCAGTCCCCGCGCCCGATTTCCAGCATGCGCTGGAGCGGCCTCTTGGCGCGTTCCATGAGCGCTGGGTCCAGAGTGAGCTCCGGGGTCATGGTCTCCAGGGCCGCTATGATGTTCTCCAGGGTGATGAGCTTCATGGTCGGGCAGACCGCACCGGTCACCGTGTAGAACGTCCTGTCGGGGAAGTCCTTCTTCAGACGGTGGACCATGTCCTGCTCGGTGCCGATGATGAACTCGGTCTTGGGAGAGTCCCTGATGTAGTTCAGCATCCCCTCGGTAGAGCGTACAGCATCGGCCATATCGATGACCTCGGGACGGCACTCGGGGTGTACCAGGATGACCGAGCCGGGATGCTCCTCCTTGAGCTTATTGATCTTCTCCACGGTGATCGCGTCATGTGTGGGACAGTAGCCCGGCCAGGGGATGATGTCCTTGTCGGTGGACCTCTGCACGAAGGACGCGAGGTTCTCATCAGGTATGAAGATGATCAGATCGGAATCCAGGGCGTTAACGACCTTTACCGCGTTGGATGAGGTGCAGCACACGTCGGACTCGGCCTTGCACTCCGCTGAGGTATTGACGTAGGCGACGACCTCTGCCCGGGGAAAATCCTTCTTCAGCAGACGAAGCGCCTTGGGTTCGCACATGGCGGCCATGGGGCACCTGGCCTTCTGCTCGGGGTGCAGCACCACCTTTCCTGGGTTCAGGACCTTGGCGCTCTCGGCCATGAAGTCGACCCCGCAGAAAACGATGACGTCCGCGGTGGTCTTAGCTGCTTCCATGGCCAGGCCCAGCGAATCGCCTACAAAATCGGCGATGTCCTGTATCTCGGGGATCTGATAGTTGTGCGCGAGGATGACGGCGTTGCGTTCCCTCTTCAGTTCCATTATTCGGTCCTGAGGCCGCATTAGACTCGTGATATTGGGTTT
>MVRB01000140.1 GCA_002067635.1 Methanomassiliicoccales archaeon PtaU1.Bin030
CTCGTAGGAGTAGTGCTGTCCGGTGTGGAGGATGTAGTAGGGACATCTCCTCCGCTCGCACTCCCGGACTATGGGTGACATCTTGATGATCTCTGGCCTCGTGCCCAGGACGATGGCTGCCTTCATCGGGGGGCGATGAGAGGGTGCGGTTAAGAATTTATTCTTATAAAAACGGCAGACGGATTAAACCCGCCCCGCCTTCATGTTGGCCTTCATGGCCATATACTGGTCCTGAGAAATCTCTCCCCGGGCGTACCTGAGGTCAAGGATATCAGAAGCGTTGGACGGCTCCAGCACCTTCATCGGCGCCGCCTTGCCGCCGAAGAGGCCGCTCTTGACCTTTTCCTGCGCCTTGCTGATGAAGCCCTGCCTGTCCTGGGTCATGAAGAGGTACACGGCGATGAGGATAAGGAGCATGAGCACCGGCAGCGTGACCAAGGCCACGGACATCCACCACGTCATCTGGGCCATGCTCTCCGCTATCGCCCTCGCCTCCTCGTTCTCGATGCCCGCCGTCTCCGCGTCCGGGTGGAAGTAGCCGGCTAGGATTATGAACATGAGGAAGACGATGAACGCCACCCCGGTGAGGATGAGGCTGAGCCCGCGCCTGTCGATATTCATGACCGCTCGGGCTTGGAATTAATATTTAGACAACATAAATATTTGTAAGTGAATTACAAAAAGTGATTATAAGTGAGCGCTGCGACCTGACGCCTAGGCTCGGCCTCTGTTTTCACTGTCAAGCACCATGGACGGGTTGCCACGCGAGTCCTTATGATATCGCTCAATGTCCAGGTAAAATAGCTCGACCGGTCCCCTGCGACGCCTGCCGTTCAGAGAGCAGAGCCGCCGATGGAAGGAGGCTTGTGGATAAACCTCATATAATAGTGCGAATTCCATCGCCACCCGGTCCCCTTTTCAACGATAAGTAGAAATCACGGCCGTGGGGAGAAGTAGCTCGGTAACTATGGCGGATGAGGAGCAGAAGAGGGAGTACTGCATAAGCGCGATGAACTACACCCAGAACTGGGAGACCTGGAAGGCCACGCTCAAGGAGGCCATCACGGTCGGGAAGGGCATGGGCCTGGCGGACGATGAGATCAAGGACATCGCCACCCGGTTCACCGACTTCCTCGTGGAGAGGGTCTGCGCGGAGACGGCGGAGGAGGAGCTGCTGAAGGACATGTGGGAAGCTGCCGACGTGGACGAGCGGAAGGCCATCGTCAGCATTTTCTACAAGATGCTCTCCAAGGGGACGTGAGGACCTCTTTCCACCACCCCGGGGAGCTGTCCTTTCCATATCGCTTCATCTTTGATGGATGGGGAGGGGACATGCTGCCGGTGCCGGGCAGGGAGAGGTCCGACCGAGCTCGAAGGGTGTTCGACATGGGCTTCATGAATTGGTTCGCCAGGAGGCTGATCGGCAGGATGACGCCTCAGGAGCGGTACGACCTCGCCTCCACGGCGATAAAGGAGATGGTCTCGTCGATGACGCCGGAGGAGAGGAAGGACATGATCGCCCGCCTGGTGCCGGACACGCTGAGGACCGTGCTCGACGGGATGACGCCGGAGGAGAGGAAGGACGTGGTGGGCGCGCTGATGCCCGCAATATTGTATCAGCTGTCATCGTCCGGGGCGCTGAGCGGGGTGATGGAGCTTTTCCGGCCCATGGGGAAGACGTGATGGGTGGCTTTGGCGGCAGGGTGATGTATCTCCCGCAGCAATATGGTGCATGAGGTTCCGATATGCCCCACGTCGTGCTGACCGGAAGCGTGCCCATGGAGGAGCTTTTCAGATCGCTCCGGCCGATCATGATCAGGAAGGACCGGGACATCCTGCGGACCAATGATGCGTTCATGAACGCCGGTAAGACCTCCATCCTGATCGAGTCGTTGGCCGTGGAGGCAGGTGTGAAGACATCGTTCCTCGCCCTGGTCTCGTCCAGGGACGACGGCGTGGTGGTCAGGCTCTATCCCAAGCTCGAGGTGGAGAAGACCGAGGGAGTGAAGAGGATCCTCGCCGAGCAGGCGAAGCAGATACTGACCTCCTCCCCGGGGCTTAGCATCGGTGAGACGAACCTGAGCAGCTACCTCGAGTGAGGGTCCGTTCCCGATATGGAGGCACGAATAGGCCTACATGTAGAGTAAGATCCTGGCCAGAGGAAAGAAAAGGGGGGAAGGGGGACGGGCAGATCTCGCATCGGCCCGTCTTTAAGTTCCGCTAGCAGGCTGGGGGCAGCAGTACAGTGTCGATCACGTGGATGACGCCGTTGCTGGCCTGGATGTCGGCGGTCACAACCTTCGCGTTGTTGATGAAGACATTATCACCGCATATCTGCACGGTCAGCTTTCCTCCCTGCAGGGTGGTGATCTTCATGCACTGCTCCAGGTCGCCGGCCATGGTCTCACCTGACGCCACATGGTAGAGCAGTATCTGGGTCAGCGTCTCGGTGTCGCATTTGAGCAGGTTCTTCAGAACGCACGGGTCCAGTGCTGCGAACGCCTCATCGGTGGGTGCGAACACCGTGAACGGTCCTGGTCCGCTTAGGTCATCGACCAGTCCTGCAGCGGTCAGTGCCTGTACCAGGCAGTCGAAATCATCGCTGGCGACCGCGATGTCCACGATGGTGTCCCCTGCAGGGGGCTCCGGCTCCTCCGGTGGGATGAGCACCGTGTCAATTACGTGGATGACGCCGTTGCTGGCCTGGATGTCAGCGATAACGACCATGGCATCGTTGATCCTCACCTCATCACCCGTGATGGAAACGCTGAGGCTCTCACCCTGAAGGGTTTCCGCGGTCATCCCGTCGCTCAGGTCCGTGGACATCACCGCTCCGGACACAACATGGTACAGCAGTATCTGTGCCAGCGTAGCTGTGTCGTTGTTGAGCAGGTCGTCGAGAACGGCAGGGTCCAGTTTTGCGAACGCCTCGTCCGTCGGGGCGAACACCGTGAACGGTCCTGGTCCGCTGAGGTCATCCACCAGGTCGGTCGCGGTCAACGCAGCGACCAGACTGTTAAAATTTCCATCCTCCTGGGCTATCTCTACGATATTCTTCTCCGTTGCCTGTGCCTGGCTTCCAACGTGGCCTACTACGAAGGCCGACAATAGGGCTAAGCCCACAGCTAACGCCAATGCTTTCTTCATACCATCCATCCTCCGAAATAATTCCGAAATTTATTGTTATCTAGAACGATTATAACTACTTTATCAATTAACAATCAAGCGTTACGTTATGCCGCATTCTTTTCACCTTACGGGCTCAGTACTCGTAAGTATTCGTAAGTATCCGGAGGTACTCGTATATTCACATACATTGATCACGCTCCCTCGACCGTTAAGTTCCTTTTCCCATGCATGGAGGCGAGCCCCGTTGCCATCAGCCAAGGAGGTGGGCCTCCCCGCACCACGAAGGAGCATCTGGCGGTTTATGAAGAGTGCCGGCTCCTATCATCGCCTATCGCGGGGGGGATAGGTTCACGAGCATAGGGACGGTGACGTCAGACCGGCACGGCGTTTAAGTACTCCTACTGAGGATACACGGCCATCCGAAGGGTCACTATGCAAGGCGACATCAACGTCATCAC
>MVRB01000141.1 GCA_002067635.1 Methanomassiliicoccales archaeon PtaU1.Bin030
CTATACGGCTCGTTCGCCTACATGTCCTGGACCAAGGCCCTCATAATAATCATCCCCATCCTGATACTGGCCATGGTGTTCATGCTGTACGCACGGGAGTTCAACGTCATCCTCCTAGGGGATGAGCACGCCAAGCACCTGGGATTGGATGTGAGGATGTTCAAGCGCATGACCATCCTATTGGTCTCCGTTCTTACCGCCATCTCGGTGGCCTTCTCTGGAATTATCGGCTTCCTAGGTCTGATAGTGCCACATACCTCCCGCATGCTGGTCGGTGGGGATCACCGGCTGCTATTACCTACGTCCATGGTGCTTGGCGCCAACGTGCTCCTAGCTGCGGACCTGTTCTCCCGCCTGGCGGTACGGCCCAACGAGCTCCCCATCGGGGCGGTCATATCCCTCATCGGCGCACCGTTCTTCGTTTACCTTATGGTAAGGAGGGGGAAAGAATATGGAGGATGATCCACAGGTGTCCATCAAGATCGAAGGTGTCAAGTTCGGCTACAATGGCACCGAGGTGCTGAGAGGGGTGGAGTTCGAAGGGAACAGGGGTGAGTTCATCGGCCTGATCGGCCCCAATGGTTCCGGAAAGAGCACGCTCCTCCGTCTTATAAACGGTATCCTTCGCCCGAGGGTGGGGACCATCATGATGGAGGGGAAGGACCTCACCAAGATGAAGATCGAGGAGATCGCCAAGGTCTGTGCAAACGTCCCCACTGAGTTCAGCGAGGACTTCAACATGTCGGTACAGGAACTGGTGTTCCTGGGACGGTACCCGTTCGCGAAGGGGCTGTGGTGGGACAATAAGGAGGACGAAAGCATGGTCGTAGAGGCCATGGAGAAGTTCGGGGTCTATCACCTGAAGGACCGCAAGTTCTCCGAGCTATCTTCCGGGGAGGCCCAGAGAGTGCTCCTTGCCAAGGCCGTGGTGCAGTGCCCCAGGGTCATGCTGGTGGACGAGCCTTCGGCACACCTCGATCTCAAGTACAAGTTGGAGATAATGGAGCATCTTCGGGACATGCTGAGCGGTAACGTCACCATAGTCATCGCCTCCCACGACCTCAACCTCCTGGCCAAGTACTGCGATAAGGTGATGATACTCTCCAAGGGCAGGATCGTGGCCTTTGGGAAGCCTGAGGACGTCATCACCTCCGAGATGGTGGAGCAGGTCTATGGGGTGGAGGTGGTCATAATCAAGGATGGCGACGACATCTATGCTATACCTCGCAGGACCCGCCGGAAGGAGGATGGCAAATGAGCCTCGAGGATCGGGTACGTAAGGAGGTCCTAGGCATGCTCCGGCCAAAGCACGGAGGCGATGTATGGGGCCGCCTGGAGGTCAAGGACTTCAGCTCCAACGTCAATCCCCTGGGACCGCCCGAGCGCTTGAACGAGTACATCGTGGAAGCGGCCCGGGACATGATCAACTACCCTGACGATCACTGCAAGGAACTGAAGGAGGCTATCTCACAGAGGTACGACCTCCCTGCAACGAACATCGTTGTAGGCGCGGGTTCGGCCGAGCTCATCAGACTGTTCCCAGAGGTGTTCGTGAGGCCAGGCGACAAGGTCATCATGCCCCGCCCCACGTTCTCTGAGTACGGCTTCGCATGTCAGCTCATGGGCGCCAAGTTCACGGACGTTCCCCTGCCGGAGGATGATGGGTTCCACCCAGATATCTCCACGCTAATTGATGCGATGTCCCCTGGCACCAAAGCGATCTACGTGTGCAACCCCAACAACCCTACCGCACGGATGCTCACCCGCAAGGAGGTGATGGAGGTCGTCAAGGAGGCAGGGCGCCGGGACATCATGGTGTTCCTGGACGAGACCCTCCTGGAGCTCTCCGAGCGGGAGAGGGACGTCACCTGCGTGGGAGAGGTCGCCGCCAACGACAACATGTTCATCATCAGGTCCTTCACAAAGTCTTACGCCATGCCTGGACTTCGCGTAGGCTACGGCTTCGGGAGCAAGGACGTCGTCCGTTACATGGACGCTGCCCGCCTGTCCTGGAACCTGGGAACGATCGAGCAAAGGGTGGCGACTAAGCTCATGAGCAACGAGCAGGAGCACGTGCGCAACGCCGTCCGCCTCCTGCTGGATGAGAAGCAGAGGATGCGCGATGGCATCTCGCACATCCTCAAGCGCAGGATACCTCTCCCGGATTCCTACTTCTTCTTCCATCCGCTGAGGTCTCTGGGTGTCACCTCCCCGAAGTTCAAGGAGATGATGCTCGGCCATAACGTCCTGGTCCGAGACTGCTCCTCCTTCGGCCCTCCTGGCCAATCGTACTCGCGCTTCTGCGTGAAGACCAGAGAGAGCGACGACGAGTTCTTGGAGGCGATGAAGGCCACAGTAGAGGAACTGCATTCAGGAAGGTAGTCGTGTGGACCTCTGGCTGTACGCAATCATCATTCCCCTAGTGGCGCTGGTCATAGATCTGGCGCTGGGAGAACCCCCTAACCGTGTCCACCCCGTTGTGTGGATGGGAAAGTTGATAGGGGCGCTGGACAGCATGGTCAAGAGGGATGAGCCTCGCCGAACACGTAAGGAAAGGGCACTGGGCGTTCTCGTGATCCTGATACCCATCATCGCTTTCGTACTCGGTCTCACCATCCTTCTGGCCTTGGTGCGATGGTGGCTGGGAATGCTGGCCTGGGCAGCCGCCTGCGCGATAGTATTCAAGACGCTCTTCGCCATCAGGGCGCTGGAGACCCACACGGCGCCCATGGTGGACGACCTCAAGAGGGATGATCTGGACGCCGCGCGCAAGAAGGTGTCCATGGTGGTGTCGCGGGATGTGAACAAGCTCGATCGCGCCCACGTCATATCCTGCGCGGCCGAGACGGTGTCCGAGAACCTCGTGGACTCCGTCCTCTCGCCCATGCTCTACTTCGGAGTGGCAGGGACCCCCGGGGCAACGTTCCTCAGGATTGCCAACACCGGGGACGGCATGATCGGTTATCTCAACGAAAAGCATCGGTACGTGGGCTGGTTCACCGCCCGCCTCGATGATTGCGCGCACTTCCTGGTGGCGCGCCTCTCCGTCCCCTTCATCATGCTCTCGCTAGCGTTGCTGAGGAAGGACTGGCGCAATGCCTGGCGCACCGCTCTGCGCGATCGCCGCCAGACGAGCAGTCCCAACAAGGGGTGGCCCATGGCCGCGGTGGCCGGCGGTCTCCACGTTAGGTTCGAGAAGACAGGGTATTACAACATGGGGGACGGGGAGGTGTCGAGCGATCCGCTGGTCATTAGGGACAGCATCAGGGTGATGAAGCTGACGGCGGTTCTCTTCTTCGTCCTGTTCCTGCTCCCCCTGTTCACGTTCGTAGGTATACACGTCCAGCTGTACCTGGAGGACGCCCTCCTGGGTTTGCTGGGCTTGAGGTGAGGTGCGAAGATGTCAGAGTTCGATGTAAGGATAGAGATGGGAGAATACCAGGACAGACCCGTGGCCATAGTTCACCTGCCAGCAAGGTTCAAGGTGCTAAGCTCCACACTCATGGGCGGAGGGTTCTCGGAAACGGATACCATCTTCATCCTAGAGGTCAAGATGGGCTACGATAACAACCATCCGGAGGAAGACCTCTTGAACGTGTGCACTAAGTACGGCCTTCCGAGCGACAGCGTGGGCTTCATGACCGCCGCCGATGTCAGGCGCGTCCTCACCGTCAAGCGGGACGAGGTCAATGGCAAGAAGGCCATAGCCATCGTAACCGCTGGAGTGACCAACGCCGTCTATGCCGGGGAGCGGCTCCCCCAGGAGATCATCGACCTGCTGCCCAAGCACGCGGCCGGGACCATCAACATCATCGCTCTTCTGGACTCCCCTATCGAGTGCGGAGGTCTGGCGGGTGCGTTCATCACCGTGACCGAGGCCAAAAGCGCGGCCTTAATGGACATGAACGTCAAGGGCACGGGGACCACCAGCGACGCCGTGGCCGTGGCCTGTCCCACAGGTGAGGGGGATATGTATTGCGGGCCGGCCACCGATGCTGGTATGGTCATGGCCAGAACGGTGAGAGAGGCGGTCGCCGATTCCGTCCGCAAGTGGAATAAGAACGGCGGTCCCAGGGACTTCGGGTACCGCCTGGACGAGCTGGGTGTTGGGCCGGAGGAGATGTGGGAGGCGGCCCTGGCCCTTTACGTCCCGGACCCTTCGTGGGATACTGAGGCCTTGAAGCAGAAGTTCCTCAAGCACCTCACCGTTCTGCGGAAGGACATCAACGTCAACGCCATCATGTACGCGGCCTTAGCCATGGAGGACAAGGGTAACCGGGACGACCTGTACGGGCTAGACCAGGGACGTTTCCGTGAGGACCCAGTGCACCTGGTGGCGGATGAGATGCTGGGGATAGCCCTCGCGCAGTACATCGCCGGCACCAAAGGTCTCTTCGAGTACATACGCTATGACAAGAAGAAGCCCGGGGTCCTCGGCACCCTGGGGCCGTTCCTTGACGATATCGTCGCCTCGCTTATCGGGTCCATCATGTCCAGGATCTATACCGAGCTGCTGGAGAGTGAGGACAAATTAGGTTCCTAGGCGCCATCAAAGCGCAGCTCTCGCTGTTCACGGTCATTCCTGTGAACGTCGATATGGAGGACGTGGACCAGCTGTCGCACCACTTCTGGCTCACTCCCATCATCGGCCTGTTCTACGGTGTTATCGCCGGAGGCCTGTTCCTGCTCCTGACCCGCGTCCTGGACAGCCTGGTTTCGGCGACCCTGGTGGTCCTGGTGATACATGGCCTGAACAGGTTCCTGCATTTCGATGGTCTCATTGATCTAGGGGACGGGCTTATTGCCACTGGGCCGCACGAGAAGAAGCTTGCGGCCATGAAGGACACGAGGGTGGGGGCCGGGGGGGTGGGCTTCGGCATCATGTTCACAGCCCTCACCATCATATCCCTCTCTTCCGTCGGCCGGGAGGGGGACCACGCGATATTCTTCCTGCCCCTGGCCATGGAGGTATTGGGCAAGAACGCCCTGGTCACGGTGGCTGCCCTGGGAACGTCCCGGGAGGGGCTGGGGAGCCCGTTCGTGCGCAACTGCCGGAAGGGTCATGCCGCTCTTTCCGCGGGTCTGTCGCTCCTCTTGCTCTCCCTGTTCATCCCTGTCCTGTACCCGTGGATAGGTCCCTACTCCGTGGCCCTTATCGCGTTGTTGGTCCTCACCAGCACTGTCACCGGAGCCTTGGTGGCGGCGAAGGCCCATGGTAGCTTCGGATGTGTGAACGGTGACATAATGGGCGCCACCAACGAGCTGGCCAAGCCTGCGGTCCTCATCATGGCGATGCTGGGGGTGATGATGTTCCTGTCGATGTGATCGTGACCGCGGGGGGAAAGGGGAGCAGGATCAAGGAGGTGGAGGGGGAGAAGCCCCTCATCCCTGTCCTCGGAGTCCCGATGATAGACTGGGTGCTGGAGGCCATTATGGCCTCGAGGGGAGTAGGTGCGGTCCACGTCTCCATCACCTCGAACACCCCCCGAACAGAGAAGCATCTCCGCGATAGAGGGATCGACGTCATCATCACCGACGGCAGGGGGTACAGCGAGGACCTCAACCAGGTGATGTCTGGATTGACCTCGGACCATGTTATGGTGCTGCCTGCGGACATGCCCCTGATACGCCCGGAGACCATAGAGGACGTGCTGCAGCAGGCAGCAGGAATGAAGGTCGGCTCATTCTGCGTCACCGTGCCCGTGGAGGTGATGAAGGCCCTGGGCCTCAACCTGACGTACTCGCTGACGGTGGACGGTCGCGAGGTGGTACTTTGTGGGGTCTCTGTCGTGGACCGCAAGGCCATGCTCACCGGTCTGGAGCTGGATCAGGCCTACATGATCTCGGAGTCGGAGGAGCTGGCCCTCAACGTCAACACCATCGGTGATCTGCGGCGGGCGGAGATGCTGCTCTCCAGGCGCCTGGCCCATCAAGGCGTGGCAGCCCAAGTCAGATGAGGGCAAGCCCTTTGGTCCTGGCGATCTCCAGCACCTTTCTATGATCCCCTCTGGGAACCGCGTCCCGAAGCTCCTGGTACCTCCACGCCTGGTGTGCTGGACGGTACTGGGCCATGATGTTGACGGCGGCCCCGGGCATGTTCTCGGCGAGCCATTCCACCACCGGAAGGGTGCAGCAGTGCAGGTGCCCGGGGAGCATGAGATGACGGACTATGACCTCGCCCTGAGCGGCTGCCATCAGATGGTTGCGGGTAGCGGTCCGCATGTAGCATGGGGCGCCTGACAGTCTCATAGCGCAGGCGTCGTTGCCGAACTTTAGGTCAGTGAGGTAGATATCGATGCAGCCTTCCAGCAGCGACATGGCGTGCTCTGTCAGGTACATGTTGGAGTTCCACACCTGGGCGATGTTGGCATCGGAACGCGAGAGGACCTCCATTATGTAGGGGAGATTTGGCGTGGGGTCCCCCCCTACCCAATTGACGTTCCTAATGTCTCCTGGAGAGCGGGAGCGAGGTTCAGCCCCGAATGGACGCGCCAGCCTGCTCATCTGCAGTGCCATCTCACGGGAAGGAATGATGAGGCCTGCTTCCGGACAGGTGCTTATGTCGTAGTTCTGGCAGAACACGCACTTCAGGTTGCACCCTGAGAAGAACACAGTGTAGGATGGGACCAGGGGCTCCTCCTCCCCCATATGCACGAACTGGCTGGATATACGGCTATCGGTAACACCGCATCTTCCACGGGATAGGTAGCGGTCTGTTCCGCACCGATGCTCGCATAGGCTGCATTCCCGGACCAGGTCCCTTGCGATCGACACCTTAAGGTCCATGAGGTTGGGGCTGACGATCCGGGGCGCATCACTGCGGCCGATGGCCTCCCTAAGGTCCTGCATCATCCTGTCGTGGAGGGCCCATCTCTCTGGGAGCGGCAGGCTTTCCTGGAGCTCGACCTTGACGGAACGGGCCAGCAAGTACCGGGCGGGCAAGGAGCCGCTCAGTATCTCCTCGTAACGCCCAAGGGGGGAAGGCATCATCACGGCCCTTTACAATCTGCCATCTAGGACATAAAG
>MVRB01000142.1 GCA_002067635.1 Methanomassiliicoccales archaeon PtaU1.Bin030
GGTAGATGTGAGCGGCGTGGTCCCCGACGCGGAGGTCCTCGTACCATTTCCTGGAGGTCAGCCTCTCATCCCCATATCAAGCTTCATCGGTCACCACCAAGTATCTTCTCCAGCCGCTGGTCGACCGCGCCCCAATTCACGACGTTCCAGAAGCCCGATGTATAGCGGGCCTTCTCGTTCTTGTAGTCGAGGTAGTACGCATGCTCCCAGACGTCCATGACAAGAAGGATGCGATGGTCAGGTACCGCGAAGAGGTGGTGGTCCTTGATCTGAGCTATGAGCGGACGCTTGGTGTGCATGCAGAAGGTCAGCACGGCCCAGCCGGAGGACTCGACAGCGTTGGCGGCCTCTGTGAACTCCTTCATGAACCTTTCATAGCTCCCGAACTCCTTGTTCAGGACATCTCCTATGCGTCCGCCGGGGGTCCCTCCGCCTCCGGAAGAGGTGGGGGCCATGTTCTCCCAGTACAGCGAGTGCAGGATATGCCCCCCGACGTTGAACGCCAGCGCCTGGGGCTCGCATCTCATGTTCAGGACCGTGCCGTCACTGCGGGCCTTCTCCAGCTTCTCCAGCAAGGCATTGGCCTGGTTGACGTACTTCTGGTGATGGCCGTCGTGGTGGATCCTGAGCAATGCTTCGGACAGAAAGGGCGAGAGGTCCCCATATCCGTAGGGCAGTTCTGGTAGGGAGTATTTCATAGTGTTATCCACCATGATATCTGCGAATAGCTCAGAGCTTCCAGTATATTTAGTTTTTCCAAAAAATGTAGAAAAAGGGGTCCGTCCAGGACCGTTCACAGGGAGCGGTAGCAGAACCACCAATCGTAGTTTTCGTACATCTTCTTCCGCTCCTTGGCCGTGGCCTCATCGGCCGCAGACCTGACGATGACCTTGTCGCCAAGCAGCTCGTTCCTAGGCCAGTTCGCGGGCATGGAAACGTTGTTGGCGTCAGATATCTGGAGGGCCTTCAGGGCACGAAGTATCTCCTCCATGTTGCGCCCGACCTCCTGTGGGTAGTAGATTATGAGCCGTATCACGCCCTTATTGTCAACGATGAACACCGAACGCACGGTATTGCTCCCCTTGCCTGGATGCAGCATGCTCAGCCTGCTCGCGACCGTCCCCAGGGCATCGGCGATGATCGGGAAGGGGACCTCCACGTCCAGGTTCTCGTTTATCCATTCCACCCACTTGATGTGAGAGTGCACCTGGTCTATGGATAGGCCGATCAGCTCGGTGTTGAGCTCTTTGAAATCATCGCTCATCTTCGTGAAGCTGTAGAACTCCGTGGTGCAAACAGGTGTGAAGTCCCCGGGGTGGCTGAACAGGATGAACCACTTACCGGCCATGTCCTCGGGCAAGGTCATCTTACCATGGGTTGTCCATACCTCCATGTGCGGGAACCTGTCTCCGATCAACGTAGTCTCCCTCTCGGTATCCTTCGGATCTACCATTTTATCACCTGACATACGTGGGAGGTCATGGTTCATATGTGATCCCCCTAACACGTCAGACGTTCATACATGAGAGGGGGCGCTTCCTCGAACCTAGAACGATAGAAATGTGCGTTCCGGAACGGGAGATGGGGAGGTGGATCAAGCAGGGGTATCTTGCACATTGTAATCGGCTTCCCAGGAGCTGCTTCCTTGGACCGTCCACCACGCTTATCTATCCAGAGGTGCTCTAGTGGCGAGGCTTAGGCAGGCAGGTTTGTCCCATGGGCATGGAGCGCAGGGAGAAGTGGATCGTCCTATTGATCACGTGCGTGGGGGCCATGATGGGCCCCCTTGATTCCACCATCGTGAGCGTCTCCCTGCCCACGATATCTCATGTGCTGGAGATGGACTACGCTGCATCGGTGTGGATACCCACTTCCTACCTGGTCGCCCTGGCGGTCCTGCTGCTGACAATGGGCAGGCTCTCCGACCTCTACGGCAGGAAGCCCATTTTCATCGTCGGCTTCGGCATCTTTGTTCTCGGTTCTTTCCTGTGCAGCATAGCCAGCAGCGGGAGCCAGATGATCGCCTTCAGGGCCCTGCAGGGATGCGGGGCCGCATTCATCACCGCAACGTCCGCGGCCATCATCACCGCCGCCTTCCCGCCACAGGAGAGGGGCAAGGCACTGGGGATAAATGCCATGTCCGTGTACATCGGGCTGAGCCTGGGCCCTCCCCTGGGGGGCTTCCTCACCGGCGCGTTAGGCTGGCAGTCCATATTCTGGGTCAACATCCCCATCGGTGCGGTGGTCATCGCCCTTGCGCTGTGGAAGCTCCGGGAGCCGAAGAACGAAGCCCCCACCAGGCCCTTCGACATTCCCGGCGCGATGACCTTCGGGGCCGGGCTGGCCGCATTGCTGGTGGCCCTCACCCTGGGCGAGGACTGGGGATGGGGGTCCCTTCCCATAGTCAGCCTCCTTGCGGTCGCGGTCCTGACCTTCTCCGCGTTCCTGATGATCGAGCGCAGGAGGGGGAGCGATGCTATGCTGGACCTCAGCTTGTTCACCGATAACCGTCTGTTCGCCATGGCCAACGTCTCCACGCTGCTGAACTACACCGCCTACTTCGGCATCTCCTTCCTGATATCCTTC
>MVRB01000143.1 GCA_002067635.1 Methanomassiliicoccales archaeon PtaU1.Bin030
GCGTGTCCAAAGGCTCACCCAGGGCAACAAGGCTGCGGAATCTCCCAACAACGTCGGCGGTCGCCGAGCCTTCCCCCCCAAGCCGGAGAAGGACTACTCCAAGAAGGTCAACAGGAAGGAGAGGAACAAGGCCAAGCTGTCCGCTCTGGCCGCTCTCGCTGACCCCGAGATGGTAAAGCTTCGGGGGCATCAGTTCGAGGAAGGCATCACCATGCCAGTGGTCGTGGAGGACGACTTCGAGAAGCTCTCCACCACAAGCGATGTCGTGTCCGCCCTGGAGAAGCTGGGTGTTTCCCCTGACCTGGACCGGGCCAAGGACGGCAAGAAGATACGCGCCGGCCGTGGCAAGATGAGGGGCAGGAAGTACAAGACCCCTAAGAGCATCCTGGTGGTCGTTTCTGCGAAGGAAGCACCGGTCTTCATGGGCGCCAACAACCTGCCGGGAGTAGAGATCGTTTCGACCGAGGGGCTGAGCGCCGGAGTGCTGGCCCCGGGCGGAGTGGCAGGAAGGCTAGCGGTCTTCTCTGAGTCCGCCCTCAAGAAGGTAGGAGAGTGGTAGGCATGGTCAACACCGACATACTGCTGCACCCCTATGTCACTGAAAAAACTATGAATCACATGGCGGGAACTCCCACCCAGGATTACAAGGACGGCAACCGGATCGAGTTCGTGGTCCACAAGGAAGCGACCAAGAAGGAGATCAAGGAGGCCTTCGAGGAGCACTTCCAGGTGAAGGTCGTCAAGGTATGGACCAAGATCACCAAGGAAGGAAAGCGCGCGACCATCCAGCTCGCTGAGGGCTACTCAGCCGAGGATATCGGGATGAGGATAGGAGTGTTCTGAGGCGATAATATGGGAAAACAGCTCAGACAGCAGAGACGTGGAAAGGGCGGCGCGGTCTACCGCAACCCTGGCCACAGGCAGATCGGCAACATTCGGTATCCCAACGTCGATGCCGGCACTGGCAAGATAGTCGACCTCATTCACGCCCCAGGTCGCAGCGGACCCCTGGCCAAGATCGATTTCTCCGGTGAGAACGTATTGATGATCGCCGCGGAGGGCATGGTGGTGGGTAAGAACGTCACCTATGACATGTCCGCCTCGGACCTCAGCCCGGGGAACGTCGTCCCTCTCAGTTCCGTGCCTGAAGGAAGTTACGTTTACAACGTTGAGGGACAGCCTGGCGATGGCGGTAAGTTCGTCCGCACAGCCGGTACGTCGGCGACCGTGGTCAGCAGAGGAGACAAGGTAGTGCTCCTCATGCCCTCTGGTTCGTTCAAGGCCTTCGACCCCCGCTGCCGTGCCTCCTTGGGCGTGGTCGCAGGCGGTGGTCAAAGGGAGAAGCCTTTCGGTAAGGCGGGTAACAAGTTCCACGCCTACCGCAGCCGGAGCAAGGCCTACCTGAAGGTAAAGGGAGTGGCCATGAACCCGGTCAACCACCCCCACGGTGGCGGTGGCCACCCCCATGTGGGGAAGCCCAGCACCGTTGGAAGGAATGCGCCGCCCGGAAGAAAGGTCGGTCGCCTGTCCCCCAAGCGGAGGAAGTGATCTAGATGGCAAAGGAGAAGATTGGCGGCCAGAAAGCCGCGCGCAGGAAGCAGCGCAAGAAGAAGGGCGGCATCACAGCCCGGCGCAAGAAGGAGTTCACCTACCGTGGCTTCACGATGGAGGAGCTGCTGGAGATGCCCTTTGACGAGATGGTCACTTTGCTCCCGTCCCGTGCCCGGAGGACCCTGGCCCGGGGAATGAACGATGAGCAGAGGACCGCATTCGAGGTTCTCAAGTCCGGTAACCGCGAGATCACCAGGACCCACCGCCGTGACGTCCCCATCATCCCCCAGTTCGTGGGGAAGAAGGTGGCCGTTCACAACGGTAAGGAGTTCTTCGAGTTCGAGATCAAGCCGGAGATGATAGGACATTTCACTGGCGAGTTCGCCATGACCAGGCATGAAGTGAAGCACTCTGGACCGGGCGTCGGTGCCACCAGAGGTTCCAAGTTCCTGCCGCTTAAGTAAGGTGGTAACATGGCTGGATACACTCAATACACCGATCCGGACAAGACCGCGAGGGCCATTGGCAAGGAGAAGCCTGTCTCCCCCAAGGACTCACGCGAGATCTGCCGCATGGTCAGAGGCAAGAGCGTCGCCGTGGCGATCAGGATGCTGGAGGAGGTCATCGACCTCAAGAGGCCGGTACCATTCGGACGCTACAACACCGGGGTCGCCCACAAGATAGGCGTAGGCCCTGGAAGGTTCCCCAAGAAGTCCGCTATGGCTATCTTGGAGGTCATCCAGAGCGCTAAGCACAACGCAGAGTACAAAGGCCTTGACTCTGAGAACATGAAGGTCAAGGTCATCACCGCGAACCTCGGACGGACTATTCCTGGACACATGCCCCGTGCCTACGGCCGGAGCACCCCCTGGAACCAGCAGACCGTCAACATCGAGGTCATCCTGGAGGAGGCACAGTAAATATGGCAAACGAAAGGAAGTTCATAGCCGAGAACGTCCGCAGGGTCCTCCTCAAGGAATACTTGATGAAGGAGGTCACCAGGGCAGGGTTCGGCGGGCTAGATGTGCAGAGGACCCCCATGGGGACAAGGGTGACGCTCATCACCGAGCGCCCCGGAATCGTGATCGGTCGCCGTGGTGCGGCCATCAAGAACCTCACCCGAGCGATCGAGGAGGACTTCAAGTTCGACAACCCCCAGGTGGAGGTCCAGGAGGTAGCCAACCCCAACCTCAACGCCCAGATCATGGCTGAGAAGCTGGCCTTCGCCCTGGAGAGGGGGTGGCACTTCCGCCGCGCGGGTCACAGCACCATCCGCAGGGTCATGGAGTCCGGCGCCCGGGGCTGCCATATCGTCATCGCCGGCAAGCTCACCGGACAGAGGCACAGGACCGAGAAGTTCAAAGAAGGCTACATCAAGTTCTGCGGTGAGACCAAGCTGAAGAACGTGGACAAGGGCTACGCGGTAGCGAAGCTCAAGCCCGGCGTCATCGGCGTCACAGTGGAGATCATGCACCCGGATGCGAAGCTTCCGGACGAGATCGACATCACTGCCCCAACGGAGGCAATGGAGAAGTTCCCCGAGATCGCACCGCTGATGGTGAAGAAGGAGGAACCCTCTCCGATCGTTCCCTTGGAGGACGGCAGCACAGCTGAGGAACCCGCCCCTATCGATGAGGGCGAAGGCGTGAAGGAGGGTGAGCAGTAATGGCCCTTCTGCGCACGTCAGAGATCAAGAGCATGAGCGGCGAAGAGCGCGCCAAGAAACTGCGCGAGCTCCGCGACGACCTCATGCATGAGAGAGGCACCGCCGCAATGGGCGGAGCGCCCACCAACCCCGGCAAGATACGGGCCCTCAGGACCAACATAGCTAGGATCGAGACCATCCAGAAGGAGGAGGAGAAGCACTAATGGCTGAAATCTGCCCGGTATGTGGACTGCCCAAGGAACTGTGCATGTGCGAGGAGATCGCACGTGAGCAGCAGACTGTAAGGATCAGCACCGACAGCAGGCGTTACGGAAAGATCGTCACCGTGGTCGAAGGCATCGATGAGAACGACATAGACATGGACGATCTGGCAAAGAAATTGAAGAGCAAATGCGCCGCCGGCGGTACGGCCAAAGAGGGCCGCATTGAGCTGCAGGGTGACCACAAGAAGAAGGTCAAAGAGGTCCTCGAGCAAATGGGCTTCAAGACGGATGTCAGATGAGCTTGAACAAGAGGGATGTCATGAGGTCGGAACTGATAGGTCTGGAGGTGGAGGTCCTGCCCAATAAGGGCTGCGGCAATATACGCGGCACCATAGTGGATGAGACCAAGAACACCTTCGTCCTGCGCCGGTCAGACCGCGAGGTCACCGTGCCCAAGGCCTCTCATGATTTCATGTTCACATACCAGGGAGAAAAGGTTCTGATTCACGGTTCGGAGATCCAGCACCGACCTGAGGATCGTATCAAGAAGATAAGGTGATCCCAATGGCTAACGAAGTCAAGGATATTGGAATCGATGTTAAAGCGCCGGAGTCCGCCTGCACCGACAGACATTGCCCCTTCCATGGGGAACTGGCTGTGAAGGGGATGACCATCGAAGGGGTTGTCATTTCCACGAAGATGGACAAGACAGCGGTGGTGGAGCGCAACTATCTGAAATACCAGGAGAAGTACGAACGTTACGAGAAGAGGACGAGCCACTACTCAGTGCACAACCCTCCATGCTTGGGGGTCAAGGCCGGCGACCAAGTAAAAATTATGGAGTGCCGCCCACTGAGCAAGACCGTCTCCTTCGTCATCGTTGAGAAGAGGTGACCTCGATGAAGGGAATCGCTGGCAAGCAGGCTCGCGGTGTTCAGACCGGCACCGTCCTCAACGTTATCGATAACACGGGCGCGAAGACGATATCCATCATCACGGTCCCGGGCTACCACGGGACCGCCCGCAGGTACCCCAAGGCCGGCGTCGGTGATATCGTCATCGCCTCGGTGAAGAAGGGTTCCCCCGAGATGAGGAGGCAGGTCGTATACGCCGTCATAGTCCGGCAGCGCAGGCCTTTCCGCCGCGCTGACGGGGTCATGATCTCGTTCGAGGACAACGCCGCCGTCATCACCACCGAGGAGGGGGAGACCAAGGGAACGGACATCAAGGGACCCGTGGCAAGGGAAGCGGCGGAGAGGTGGCCCCGCATAGCGGCGACCGCCTCCACCATCATATGAAGGTGAGAAAATGGTACAGAGCAAGAAAGCAAGGAAGCAGAGGAAGGCCTTCTATAACGCTCCCTTACACATCCGGAGGAAGAACGTCTCCTCCCACCTAAGCGAGGAGCTCAAGAAGCAGTATGGGTTCCGCTCGCTGCAGGTACGGAAGGGAGACACCGTCCGGATCATGCGGGGAGATGAGGACATCCTCGGCATGGAAGGTAGGGTAGCTGCCGTCTTCACAAAGACCGGTAGGATATCCGTTGATGGTGTTACCGTGGCCAAGGCCGACGGTACACAGACCGCCCGACCGGTGCATGCGTCCAAGGTAGAGATCATCAAGTTGGACCTCTCCGACCCCAAGCGGAAGGAGAAGCTCACCAAGGCCAAGGAGGTTTCACAATGAGCAATGAGATCAAGAGGTTGACCGCACCCCGCAGCTGGCCCGTGAAGAGGAAGAGCAACGCCTGGATCACCAAGCCATCCCCCGGCGCTCATGCCCTGGAGGACAGCATTCCGGTGAACGTTGTCCTGCGTGACCTGCTGAAGGTCTGCAACACCGCCAGCGAGGTCAGGGCAGTTCTGTTCGAGAAGGGGCTCCTGGTGGACGGCAAGACCGTCACCAGCCTGAAGCAGGGCGTTGGCCTCATGGACATCGTCTCCCTGCCCAAGATCGGCCTCAGCTACCGCATGGTGATGAACCGCCGCGGCAGGCTGGAGCTTGTCAAGATCCCCGAGGCCAAGGCGACCTGGAAGTTATGCCGCATCGAGAACAAGACGACCGTTCCAGGCGGCAAGACCCAGCTGAACCTTCACGACGGGAGGAACATCCTCATCGACGGCGGAGAGTATAAGACCGGTGACGTTGTCAAGATCGAGGTCCCCAGCCAGAAGATACTGGAGCACTTCGGCCTGAACAAGGGAAACGTGGCCCTTATCACCTCCGGGTCCCATGTTGGCGAGACCGCCATCATCGAGGAGTACGTCCCCACCAGGCTCACCTCCGAGAAC
>MVRB01000144.1 GCA_002067635.1 Methanomassiliicoccales archaeon PtaU1.Bin030
ATTTCTTAACTAACGACCCACGATCCGAGGACGGTGATGGGATGGAGAAGGCGCAAGGGTCAGAGGCGAACGGAAGCGGGGCTGTTGACCCCGACCAGCAGCTATCTTCGCTGCAAGAGGAGCTCCAGTCGGAGAAGGAAGAGAAGGAGCGTCAGGCGAAGTTGGCAGCAGAGTACCTGGATACCGCTAAGCGGGTGCAGGCTGAGTTTGACAATTACAAGAAAAGGGTCCAGCGGGAGAAGGAGGACATCGTCAGGTACGCCAATCAGCGGCTTCTCTCCGACCTGCTCCTGGTATTCGATGATTTCGAACGGGCCCTGGCCTCCCAATGCTCAGAGGAACAGCTGCGGGAAGGCATTATCAAGATCCGAGATAACCTCGCCGCCCTGATGGCGGAGAACGGCCTGAAGGAGATACCCTCGAATGGCAAGTTCGACCCCACCATCCATGAGGCGTTGTCCGTGGGAGAGGGCGAGGACGGTACGATACTAGAGGTTTTCCAGAAAGGTTACTACCTCGGCGACAAGGTGCTGAGGTGCTCGAAGGTAAAGGTTGCGAAGGAAACGGGTGATAACAATGGCTAAGATTATCGGCATAGATCTAGGTACCAGCAACTCGGCGGCCGCAGTGATGGAGGGCGGTAGGCCCACGATCATCCCCAGCGCGGAAGGGACCAGCATAGGAGGAAAGGCCTTCCCATCGTACGTGGCGTTCACGAAGGACGGCGAGCTACTGGTGGGCGAGCCTGCCAGAAGGCAGGCGATCACCAATCCAGAGGGGACCATCGCCGCCGCCAAAAGGAAGATGGGGACGGACTACAAGTTCAAGGTGCACGGGAAGGAGTACACGCCCCAACAGATCTCTGCCTTCATCCTGCAGAAGATAAAGCGCGATGCCGAGGCCTACCTCGGTGACACCGTAGACAAGGCGGTCATCACCGTACCTGCCTACTTCAACGATAACCAAAGGCAGGCCACCAAGGATGCAGGGGCCATCGCCGGCCTGGAGGTGGTGAGGATAATCAACGAGCCCACCGCCGCCGCTCTCGCTTACGGTCTGGATAACGTCAAGCAGTCCCAGAAGATAATGGTGTTCGACCTTGGCGGCGGAACACTGGACGTCACCATCATGGAGTTCTCCGAGGGCGTTTTCGAGGTCATATCCACCTCCGGCGACACCCAGCTGGGGGGCACGGACATGGACCAGGCCCTCATTAACTATGTGGTGGCGCAGTTCAACAAGGAAACTGGCATCGATCTCACCAAGGACAAGATGGCCATGTGGAGGGTCCGTGAGGCCTCGGAGAAGGCCAAGATCGAGCTGTCCTCGACCATGTCCACGGAGATCAACCTCCCGTTCATCGCCGATCAGAACGGGCCTAAGCACCTGGCCATGAGCATCACAAGGGCGAAGCTGGAGGAGCTCGTAAACCCCATTGTGGAGCGGTGCCGGGTGCCTCTGACCAACGCCATGCGCGACGCCAAGCTCACACCGGAGCAGATCAACAGCATCATCCTGGTTGGCGGCCCTACCCGCATGCCCATCGTCCAGAGGTTCGTGGAGAGCGTGGTGGGCAAGAAGATCCAGAGGGGCATCGACCCCATGGAGTGCGTGTCCATGGGCGCGGCCATCCAGGGCGCGGTCCTGTCCGGTGAGGTCAAGGACATCCTGCTGCTGGACGTGACACCCCTGTCCCTTAGCGTGGAGACCCTAGGCGGCATAGCCACCAAGCTTATCGAGCGCAACACCACCATCCCCACCCGTAAATCGCAGGTGTTCTCCACCGCTGCCGACTACCAGTCCAGTGTAGAGATCCACATCGTGCAGGGGGAGAGGGAGATGGCCGCCGACAACGTGTCCCTGGGCAAGTTCCAGCTGACCGGCATACCGCCCGCGCCGAGGGGAGTCCCCCAGATCGAGGTCACCTACGACATCGACGCCAACGGCATAATCAACGTGTCCGCCAAGGACCTGGGGACAGGCAAGGAGCAGAAGATCACCATCACCGCCACCAACAAGCTGTCCAAGGAGGAGATCGACAAAATGGTGAAGCAGGCCGAGCAGTTCTCCGAGGAGGACAAGAAGCGGAGGGAGAAGGTAGAGACCCTTAACCAGGCGGACACCCTGCTTTACACCACCGATAAGACCGTCATCGAGCTTGGTGACAAGGTAACTGCCGAGGAGCGGGAGAAGATCAAGAAGGCCAGTGACGAGCTGCGGGAGACCATGAAGTCCGACGACCTAGCGGCCATCAAGGCCAAGATGGATGCACTGGTGAAGGAGATGTCGACGGTGTCCACCCGCATCTACCAGGCCGCGGCCGCCGAGCAGCAGGCCCAGCAGGCGCAGGCCCCGCCCCCCGGGGACGACAAGAAGGACCAGGGGGGGAAGGGGGACTTCACGGACGCCGACTACCACATCGTCGACTGAGCCTCACGGAAGCTGACCGATGACACAACGGGATTACTACGAGGTGCTGGGCGTCCCCAAGGGAGCCAGCGTCGATGAGATCAAGAAGTCGTACCGAAAGCTGGCGATGCAGTACCACCCCGATGTCACCAAGGAGGACCGCAAGGTCGCCGAGGAGAAGTTCAAGGAGATATCGGAGGCCTACGAGGTCCTCGTGGACGATAAGAAGCGGCAGCTGTACGACCAGTACGGTCATGCCGGGGTCAATTCCCAGTTCCAGGACGGATCCTTTAGCTGGAGCGACTTCTCCCACATGGGGGACCTGCGGGACATCTTCGGGGATAGTATGGGCTTCGGCTCCATATTCGACATGCTCTTCGGGCGGCAGTCGACACGCCGCTCCGGGGGGCGGGACGCGCGCATGGACGTGGAGATATCCCTGGAGGAGGCCTTCAAGGGCGTCAAGAAGCGCATCTCCGTGCCCAAGTTCGAAAACTGTCCCAAGTGCCAGGGTACGGGGGCCAAGGAAGGCAAGGTGGTCGCTTGCCCGGACTGCAAGGGCTCGGGTCAGGTGCGCGTGGTCCAGAGCCGGGGCTTCAGCCAGTTCGTCCAGGTCGGCCCCTGCCGCCGATGCCGGGGCACGGGGCGCTCGGCTACCAACAACTGCCCCGAGTGCGATGGTCGCGGAAAGGTGCAGCGCACCTCCCACATCGATGTGGACATCCCCGCAGGAGTGGAGACGGGGTCCCGCCTCCGCATCCCCGGGGCCGGTGAGGCCGGCGGTCCTGGGGAGCCCAACGGGGACCTGTACGTGGTTATGCACGTGAAGCCGCACTCACTGTACGTCCGCGAAGGTCCGGACCTCATCATGGAGCAGCCCATCTCCTTCTCCCAAGCGGCCCTGGGCGCGGAGATAGAGATCCCCACGCTCGACAAGAAGGCGCGCGTGTCCATCCCTCCCGGAACCCAGCCGGATACGGTCTTCCGCCTCCGGGGCTCGGGCATGCCCATCCTGAACGAGGCCAGCCGGGGGGACATGTTCGTCCGCGTCAAGTTAAAGGTCCCGGACAAGCTCACCAACGAGCAGAAGGAAATACTACGGCGCTTCGCGGAGACCGAGGGCGAGGATAAATCGATGCTCGGCAAGTTCAAGAAGCGCCGTTAGCGGAAAGTATGATGTAGCCTATGGCCTCTCTCCCACCTGAGGGCTAGCATGCTGAAGGGTGGCTCCCTGAGGGGGCTGGACCGGAGGGTCTGGCTGCTCTGCGGCGGTCGGATCATATCCACGACCGGCTTTTCCATTGTGCTTCCTTTTCTGGCCATCCATCTTAACCGCGACCTGGCCCTGTCCATGGGCGAGGTCGGCATGGTATTCCTGGTCATGGCCGTGGCGGGCGCCTTAGGCCAGATCGTGGGAGGGGAGCTGGCGGATAGGATCGGTCGCAGACAGGTGATGTTCGCCTCCATGGGGCTCCGAGGCCTGATCTTCCTCTTCCTGTTCACGGCATTCCTGTTCCATAGTGACATCTGGTTCATAACCATCCTTCTTTCGGTGTCCAATGCCCTGGGGTCCCTCTTCGACCCTGCCAGCAGCGCCATGATAGCGGACATCGTGGAGCCCGGAAGAAGGTTGGAGGCGTACGGGATACTCCGCATCGGACAGAACATCGGGTGGACACTAGGGCCCCTGATCTCCGGCCTGATGATCCTCCTCCTGCCCTTCTCCTACCTCTTCCTGATGACGGCCATAACCTGCAGCATCGTGGGCATCGTCATCCTGCTATTGGTCATGGAGCCGGCAAGGGTCGCGGTGGGGCACGATCGCTTCCACCCTCGGGACCTTCTCAAGATCTGGCACAACAAGGCGTTCTTCATTTTCTGCCTCGCCTCCCTCCCCCTGGGCATAATACTGGGGCAGCTCTCCTCCACCTTCTCGGTGTTCTGCGTCAAGGACATGGGCATACCCGAGGCCGGCGTCGGCTACTTTTACGCCCTCAACGGCGTGATCGTGGTGCTCCTGCAGTTCCCCATGACCCGCTTCATCAGCCACTACCGCATGCCTCTGGTACTGTCCGCCGGTTCCCTTCTGTACGC
>MVRB01000145.1 GCA_002067635.1 Methanomassiliicoccales archaeon PtaU1.Bin030
GGACAAGGCCCATGCGTTCATCTCAGCGGCCACGGACTTCTGCATCGAGTACGGAAGGCTGCAGACCGCCTGGGGGGCGCACATTCTTTTCCCTGCCGACCCCTCGGCATCAGGTGACCTGATCTCGGGGGAGACCTACAAGGAATTCGTCCTCCCCTACCACAAGAGGATGGCTGCCGAGATCAGCTGCCCTCAGATCATGCACATCTGCGGCAACACCCGGGCCCTCCTGCCATATATAAGGGAAAGCAACTTCGACTGTTTCTCTTTCGACAACGTTCCCGTCTGGTGCGTCCGCAAGGCGCTGGGGAACAGGATGTCCATCCTGGGAAGCCTGGACGTCATCGACCTGATGCCGAACGGGACCCCGGAGCAGGTATACGCCCGTACAGTGGAGTGCATCAAGCAGGGCGTGGACGTCGTAGGCTCATCGTGTGATGTGTCCTACGGAACATCGCTGGAGAACCTCAAGGCATACGTGCGCGCATGTAAGGAGACGCCTATACCAGACTACGATAACATCGAGGACATGATCCGCGAGGTCGGAGCGGGCAAGGCAAGGCGCATGAAAGCGGAGAGCCTGGGAGGTGGTCACTGATGGTAAGGCACTTGGACATTCTGGCGGAGGAGATGCTGAAGATCAGGTCGAGGGACCCCGCGCGCTACAAGAGGCTCATCCAAGAAGGGATGCTGGCCGAGCTAGGTTTCGATGTGGGCATCAAGACCAAGGCCCAGGCCTCGGTCGAAGAGGTCAAGGCGAAGTTCAGGCCCAAGGACCCAACCTATGCTGCCATCTCCGACTCGGTCATAGCAGGGAAGAGGGCGAGAACGAAGGAGCTTGTGGCCGCGTCCCTGCAGCAGGGCAAGGACCCCGTGGACCTGGTGACCAACGCCCTGATGCCAGGCATCCAGACACAGTGCGAGCTGTACGACCTGGGCAAGGCCTTTGTTCCCGAGATCCTTATGTCGAACGACGCCATGCAGGGCGGAATCGAGCTCTGCCAGGCTCAGCTGGGTGACATCCCTAAGAAAGGGAAGCTGGCGACCTTCGTGGCGGAGGGCGATCTCCATGATATCGGCAAGAACATCGTGGCCGCCATCCTCCGGGCCAACGGTTTCGATGTCATCGATCTCGGTAGGGACGTTCCTACCGCCAAGGTGATCGAGACAGCTAAGGCGCAGGGCATCCAGATGGTCAGCGGGTCCACACTTATGAGCACCACCAAGGCAGGCCTTAAGAGCACCGCGGAGACTCTAGAGGAGGAGGGGCTGAAAGTACCCCTGGCCTGCGGAGGAGCGGCCGTGTCCAGGGCCTTTGTCGACACCTTCGTGAACTCCATCTACGGGAAGTCCCCGCTGGATGCCGTCAAGATAGCCACCGAGGTCTGCGGAGGCAAGGACTGGAAGGAGGTTCGCAAGGAACTGTACTGACCTAAACCCCTTCCTAATTCTTTCCGAGGTAGGCTCAATGGAAGCTGTGGGCATAGACGTTGGGGGGACCTACACCGATGGCGTCCTATTCGATCTGCGTTCAAGAATGGTCATGAAGAAGGCAAAGGTCCCCACTCTGCCACAGGACCTGAGGAGCAGCATCCTGCGTTGCTTTGCCGCCCTGGAGGTGCGCTCCCCGGCCTTGCTGTCCCGGTTCTGCCTGTCAACGACCCTGGCCACCAACGCCGTGGTGGAAGGTAGGACTAGGGATGTGTGCGCCATATGTATTGGGATGCGCCCTCGGCATCCCGCGGAGTACGCGGCGGAAACTATCGTGGTCGATGGGAGGATGGGGCCCGCGGGTCTGGTCGACGTCCCTCTCGACGAGGAGGCGCTCCGGAATGCCCTTCGGAGATCTGGGAAAAGATCCTTCGCCATCTCTTCGTTCTTCGCCACCAGGAACCCCCAGAACGAGGTGCGGGCGGCAGAGATGGTCTTGGAGGAGCATCCCAACGCCACGGTCGTCAAAGGAAGCGACCTGGTGGGCACCCTGGGCATGGAGGAGAGGCTTTACATAGCCGTGAAGAACGCCGAGCTGATCCACATCATGTCGGGTCTGATCGAGGCCATCGGGGAGGGGACCAAGGTCCCGGGCTCGGTCACCTATGTTCTGAAGGGAGATGGGACCTTGGTGTCCACCGAGGAGGCGGCCATGAGGCCCATATTCACAGTGCTCTCAGGGCCTGCGGCCAGCGCAATGGGCGGTGCCTTCCTGGCCGGGACCAAGGATGCGCTGGTAGTGGACATCGGAGGGACCACTACAGACATCGCCCTCGTGCAGGGCGGAATGCTGAAGCTCTCGGAGGACGGAGCGATGGTAGGGGGCTCCCGCCTGCGGGTGGAGTCGGCAGAGATGACCACACGCGCACTCGGTGGTAGTACCGAGATCTTTTGCGCGAACGGCCGTCCCAACCTGGGCCACAGGGCCGTGGTCCCTCTGTGCCTGGCATCCGATCCCTATAGACATATGGGCGACCGCTCCTACCTGTATCCCCTGGCCGGCAAAGAGCATGGCATCACGCCCACAGACCTGTTCTGCGCCACCGGACGCAGCGACTTCGGCGACCGCAAGGTGGCGTCAGCGGCAATGTCCGCCCTGGCCGATGAGTGCGAGCTCCCCCTTCCCGCGCTCATCGAGGCCCTCGAGGATGCCATCCGCTCCCGGTTGCTCCGCACTATCACCGAGGCCCTGCTGAACCGGCAGCTGCCGGAGAGGGGGGATGGAGAGGCCGTGCTTCGCGGGAACGGGATTCTAAGGACGGTGCTGCGCATCGGTGTCCCGCTGGTAGGGATAGGCGCGCCGGTGGCGGCGTTCCTGGACCTCATCCGCGAACATATCGATGGCCCTATCATCATACCTCAGGACCATGAGGTGGGGAACGCACTGGGCGCTATCTGCACGGAGGTCCACGGCCGGAAAGAGGTAGTCGTCAGGAACGAGCCAAGGTGGATAGACGGAAAGGAGGTACCGCACTACCACGTAGCCGTGGCCGGGGGGCTGAGGGTGTTCACCGACCGCGACCAGGCCGTGGGGTATGCCCTGGAGCAAGCTACAAGGGCCTTGCGCGAGTATATGGAGAGGAGCCGTGTCAACCGCTATCAGGTAATGTCCGATGTGCGGCACATCACCTACCTGGAGATGGGGCAGAGAAGGCATGTGGAGACCATAGTGAGCGTATCCGCCGGAGGGATATGATGCAGGCCATTTCGCTGGACATTGGGACGAGCGGCATAAGGGGACAGCTGCTGGATGTTGAGAGGAGGAGGGTTCTTCGGACCGTGATCACCTCGCATAACCCACTTCCCGGGGCCAACGTCATGGACCACCTGGACTTCGCTATCGAGAGGGGTCCAGACCTTGCGCACGAGGTGCTCCTGGGCGCCGTCCGCCAGGTGATCCGCTCCCTGGCACCGGACCGCTGGGGGCGACTCACGGTCTGCGGTAACCCCGTTCAGCTCTCGCTCTTCGAGGGCATCGAGGTCAGGGACCTGGCCTATGCAGGCCGCAACTACCTTGATTCCAGGGGCATAGTTCCCCCCGACCGCAGCGGGCACGTGCTCCAGGGGGACGCCGTAGGACTGGACCCCAACGTGGAGGTCATCGTTCCACCGGCAATACGCCACGAGATCGGGGCCGATGCCCTGGCAATGATGATCAAGTCCGGTTTCCTCGACGACGACCTATGCATGGTCACCGACTACGGGACCAACGCCGAGATGGCCATCAAGGTCGGCGATCGTGTGCTCACCGGCTCGGCAGCGGCCGGCCCGGCCATTGAGGGACAGCATATCTCTGCGGGCATGCTCGCCTCTCCCGGGGCCATCAGCGACCTCATGGCCATTCCCGAAGGATGGCAGGTGATGGTGCTGAACGAGGAGCTGAAGCCATGCGCCGGTGCAAAGTTGAGCCTTCGCGGGAACACCCTCAAGCTGCTGGGTCGCAGAGCCCAGGGGATCACCGGGACCGGCGTCATCGCTGTTGTGTTCGCAGGGCTGGAGGCCGAAAGGATCGCGCTCCCCCGTATCAGCGGTGGGGGGATCTCCCTGGACCGCAACATCAGGTTCACCACGGCGGACCTTCTGGAGGCAGGGAAGGCGATAGGTGCCATCCGGGCAGGGCACATGACGCTGTTGGAGGAGGCGGGGGTGGACCATGGCGATCTGGGGACGATGTACATGGCCGGGGCCAGCGGCACCTATGTCGACGCCAGGAAGGCCCAGGCCGTGGGCATGGTGCCGGCCTCCGCCAAGAAGCTGGTCCAGATCGGGAACACCTCGCTGGAGCTGGCCAAGGACCTGGCCTTGGACCCGGAGATGCTGGACCGCCTGAACTCCATGACCAAGGAGCTGTTGGCGCACCACATCATGTTCGCTTCCTCCCCCACGTTCAGCAATATCTACGTCCAGGAGCTGGCCTACTGGACGGAGGGCATGCCCTGGGAGGCCTATGAGCGCAACCTCTCGGAGCTGGGCATAAGGACGGCGACGCCCCGGGCACGGGATGTGACGGTGGAGAGGCGGAAGCTGACCGATATCTGGGACGTTGGTGAGAGCCTCACCATGATCGACCCCGGGGTCTTCCTCAGCGGCACCTGGTCGTGCGATCTCTGCATGCGGTGCGTCAGGGCCTGCCCGGAGGGGGCGCTAAGATGCTCAGAAGCAAAGTTCCTGGTGGATGCGGGGCGATGCCTGGGGACGGCCTGCCGTCGCTGCGAGGGGGCGTGCCCTCAGAAGATGTTCTCCTACTCTGGGCTCAGCCTCGAGAATTATCCAGAGGGCCGATGAGGGCCCTTTCATTGGAGCTTTCATAGGTTGGACAGATCGCAGCGCTCATCGAAGTGGGCGGGCCTTTTAGCACCGCCCGCACTGCAGCCCCTCCAGCTCCCTGATGGTCTGGCACTCTGCCGGAGGTTGCGTCACCTACCTCCCCAGGATATAGCTAGGTTTATATCAGCGGAGCATCTTGAGAGTTCGGGATCCCATGCCTGATGACGATTATCTATCACTGCTCGAGCGGGCCAAGGTGAGCCTTCCCGAGACCATTGAGAAGCACGAGAGGTTCAAGGTGCCGGAGCCGGACATCTTCCTGGAGGGGAAGATCACCGTGGTCCGGAACTACGCTCAAATCATCGATGCCTTGCGCCGCGAGCCAGACCACCTGCTGCAGTACCTCCTGAGGGAGCTGGGAACGCCCGGACAGATAGAGGGACAGAGGCTGGTCCTGAAGGCCAAGCTCACCCCTGCCCAGGTAACCGACCGCATCATGAACTACACTGAGACCTTCGTCCTGTGCTCCGAGTGCGGGAAGCCTGACACCCGTATCAACAAGGAGGGGCGCGTCCTGGTCCTTGAATGCGAGGCGTGCGGCGCCCACCGCCCGGTCAACGTGAGGAAGTCCACCCGCGGGGCCGAGAAGGAGGGCATCAAGGAAGGCGGTGTGTACGAGGTCATGGTCGAGGATGTCGGCCGGAAGGGCGACGGCGTGGCCAAGCTGGACAAGTACATCATCTACGTCCCTGGCGCTGCCAAGGGCACCAGGCTCAAGGTGAAGATCCAAAAGATCTCCGGCAACGTTGCCTTCTCGGTCCCCGCTCCCGATGCGCAGCTGAGCTAGGACCCGCTTCCTTTATCGACGGTCCCGCCCCTTTCCCCTTTCTATAGCTCCAGGTGACCTCATGGCCTTTTTCGACGCTGCCGCATTGGGAAGGACCTCGCGGCAGTACATCCTGGCCATGAGCCTGGTGAACCTGTCTCTGCTGGTGTTCCAGGCCTACTTCATCTTCTATCTTCAGGAGAGCGGCCTCAGCTACCTGCAGATGAGCGTCATCTACTCCGTCAACCTCGCCTTCTGCGCCGTTCTGAGCCTTCCCATGGGCAACATCGCCGACCGCTATGGAAGGAGGAGGGCGCTGGCCTCCGGCATCGCGGTCACGGCCTTTTCCATGCTGATATATGCCTTCACGCGGGACTTCACTGCCTTCCTGGTCGCCGAGGTGTTCTGGGCCTTCGGCTGGGCTCTCATAAACGGCTCCAACGAGGCGTGGGTTTACGATAGGCTGCGGAAGGAGGGCAGGGCTGCAGAGGGGGGCCTGGCCTTCACCGCCATGATGAGCATCTCCTACGTCCTGGGAGTAGTGGCCGGCATCATCGCCTCCGCCCTGGTGACGATCTCCTTGAACATGCCGTTCCTGGGCGCGGCCATCATAGCCATCATCTGCGCCGCTTTGGTCTGGAGGAGCCTAGAGGAGAACTTCGGGATGGAGACGGTAGCTTTGCGCACAATCCTCGAGGAGTGCCTTCGCTATTATGGGAAGCATGTCAGCTTGCAGATGCTGACCGTAGCGGAGACCTGCCGCTACACTGCCGGCACTATCTACCTGTTCCTCTACCAGCCCTACCTGGTGACGATTGGTCTGGGCACGGACATGCTGGGCATATACTTCTCCATTCTCATGCTCTGCAGCGCCACCGGGGCGTTCCTTGCACCTCGCATATCATCCAGGATAGGCTACCACCGGGCGATGGTGATATCCAGCACAGGCCTGCTCACCGGCTTTGCGCTCCTTGCGCAGTCCCCGTCCCTCGCCGTTTCCTGCGTCCTGTTCGCCTTATGCGGGCTCTCATATGGCCTGGGATGGCCCCCCCTGATGGTTTGGCGCAACCGGCTTGTTCCCGACCGCATACGGGCCTCGGCACTGTCCCTCTTCGCCTCGTTCACTTATCTGGCAGGGGCGGTGATGACCACCATCCTCGGCGGTCTGTTGGACGCCACCTCGCCGCTCATGGGGTTCCTTTTCGCGGCCTCCATCGCCCTGCTCTCAGTGCCCCTGTACCTGGGGGCCTTCCGAAGGTCCGGCGCAGGCACCGCGGGCCCCTGAACCGATCGCTCAGCAGATATAGCTGGCACAGGACCGATCGAAGCCTTTCACCAGCTCCAGGTCGAGGTCCTGGGGCTGCTCCTGGGGGACGATGTAGGTCATATGGGGGAAGTACTGGCTGAGATCGGCCGCCATCCTGGTGACGTCATGTTCCCTGCCGAACAGATTGGCGCTTATCTCCAGGGTCTTCCTCCGG
>MVRB01000146.1 GCA_002067635.1 Methanomassiliicoccales archaeon PtaU1.Bin030
ATGAAGGAGGCGGAGATAATGGCCGTTCCCACCATGAGGCCGCAGATCACCAGGGCGGTGGTGCCTTTCCTCCTGGATATGTTGCGGCTCCCGATGACCAAAAGGATGCGGTTCCCCATCGCGTCCAGGAGTATGAAGACGATCACCAGCACGATACCGACCAGGAGTGCGTAGGGGGTCGGCAGCTGCAGCATCGCGACGATGAAGAGAGCGATAAAGAGCAGCGAGATGAGGATCGTTCTCATTCGGAGCAAGCTCTCACCCCATGTCGACTATTTCCTGCGATATCCTGGCGACGCTCCCGTTCTCGCTGATGACCAAACCGTCCCGCATGTGGACTATGCGGTCACACTTCGCACCTACCTCCGGGTCATGAGTCACTATGATGAACGTCTGCTCGTTCTCCTCGTTGAGCTGCCTGAGCAGGGCCACGATATCGTTCGCGGTCCTCTTGTCAAGGTCCCCCGTCGGCTCGTCAGCGAACACGATCGCGGGGTCGTTCACGAGCGCGCGGGCGATCGCCACCCTCTGTCTCTCCCCACCGGACAGAGAGGACGGACGCTGCAGTGACCTTTGCTTCAACCCCACTCGGTCCAGGAGCCGGAGGGCCTTTTCGTTGGCCTCCTCGCTCTTGGTACCGCTGATTAGCAGGGGCAGCTCCACGTTCTCCGCGGCCGAGAGCACTGGCAATAGGTTGTAGAACTGGAACACGAAACCCATCCGGACCGCACGGAGCTCGCTCTTCTCGTCGTCGTTCAGCGCTGTGATGTCCTGATCCTCGATGAATATCCTACCGGAGGTGACGTCATCAAGACCGGAAAGGCAGTTCAGAAGCGTGGTCTTGCCGCATCCTGACGGACCCATTATGGCGACCATCTCCCCCTTTCCGATCTCCAACGTGATGCCTTTCAAAGCCTCGACACGCACGTCGCCTGTCACGTAGGTCTTGGTAAGTCCCTGACAACTTATTATGGACACAGGATTCCCCGTCTGTCCGTGGTTGATACGCCCAATACCCTATAAAGTCTGTCGAGGAAGTGAACCCAACGGGCAGAGGGGCCGAATGACCATTCTCTGCCCGGTCTGCTTCTGCTATCGCCCTCAACAGACCCTTCACCCTTATCTCTTCATCCTCGTACGTCGACCTCCATCAGGGCAGCATCTTTCACGTAATTGTTATGTAAGCTGTTAGACCGCGGTGTGGCAGATTTTTATCATCCTTCAGGCATGACCATCGCGGCCCAGATGTTGATACGTTACGCTTGCGGAGGATGCGCTTTATCCTGACTGGATCTGCTCAGATGGAGGATGCCGATAACGGATGTCCGGAGAGGATCCCCTCCACATCCATCGATCGTTTCATGAGCCTGGGGAACGACTTCATGGATGGCCAGGTCCGTATTTTGGTCTACTTCGACGGCCATGTGGATGAGGCTAGGCTAGAGGATGCGGTGCGCCTGACCCTCGTTGCTAGCCCTTGGCTTGCATACCGTTACGTCGATAATGGGCTCCGACCGTACTGGCAGCGGGTGGATGAGAGGGATAGGTGGCCGATCTTTCACATGGTTGTTTGCCCCCTCTCCGATCCCCGCTTCTACAACTTCATCACCGAACCCGTGCTGCCAGAGAACTCTCCCCAGGTAAAGGTCGGCCTGTTCCGCTGGGAGAACGATGTTCTGAGCATAAGGGCCAACCACATGGCCCTGGACGGAGGAGGTGCTGTAAGATATCTTTCCCTCCTAGCCTCCATCTATAGGGGGCTCGGGAAGGACCCACATCATATCCCGGAAAGGTCCACCGTAGGTCGACCGGGGCCCCTCCGGGTCCTCAAGGAGATGGGCCTTCTCAGCGCCATCAGGGCCCTGCCCCATATCGGTCTGCCCGGTAGGTCATGGGGGATTCCGCGGACCGGCGGCAACGATGACCGTGGAACATTCACGGTCACGCAGCTCAGCCCCGAGAGGCTTAACTTCGTTCGTGAGTATGCCAGGAAGAGGAACGTTACTGTCAACGACGTTCTGCTTACGAGCTTCTGCCGCTCCCTCTTTGAGATCTGCGATCCCCCGTGGGGAGAGCGGCTGATGGTCGAGGTCCCTGTGAACTTACGCAAACACCTTCCCAGGTTCCAGGCGGACGTGATCGGCGACCTATCCGCCATCTACCTTCTCAACATCGAGCGTCTGGAAAGCGAGACCTTCGTTCAGACCTTGGACAGGGTGCACCGGCAGCTGGAAGATAAGAAGAAAAACAGGGTAGAACTGGCAGAGATGGTGCTGCTGGAGCTGCTCATGCTCCCGGGCCCCTGGTTGCTGAGGAAGATCAAGGGCGTGGTCGGTTTCAAGACCGCCCATCCGGTCATATCCAATCTGGGTGTGATAGATCCAAAGGACATGGACTTCGAGGGCCCTGAAATAAAGGACATCCATTTCATAGGTCCGCTTCTGTACCCGCCGAACATTGGGATTGGCATATACACCTTTCGTGGACGGCTCAATGTCAGCCTGAGCTATCCCCGCTCTACCGTCGATGATCTGACCATAGGGCGCTTCCTTGATCTCTTCTTGAAGGAGGTCCCTGGACCGGCGGAGATACCTTCTGATAGAGGACGGCCTTCGGACGAGCATCATGAGATGAAGGGGGGACAGACCGTCCCGTCAGTGAAGGTGATATGCATAAGTCCTCCTACCCATCTAGCACCCGGTACCACCCTAGTGCCGCTGCCCCGGTCCCCCTGAGGCGGCCTCCCCGTCCCTGCATAATTAACGTTCGAGGTCAGGATCCCTCCTTTGGGAGGCGGCCCATTTCGTTACATTGATACAAATTACTATGGAACATAGGAAAACTTCTCGCGCATCACACGAGCGAACTCCTCCTCACTGGACATGACATAGATGTGCTTGGGCTTCAGCTGCCCGTAGGAGCGCCCCTCCCGGATGCGTCTGTCGATCTCGGCCTGAATGGCATCGTAGGCGCTCGAAGGCAGGACGATGACCTCCAGCTTTCCCAGGTCGTTCGCGGTTTGGAACGAGTGGGGGATGTCCGATCTCTCCTCAGTCAGTCGCCTTACTATCTCTGCCTTGAACCTCTTCACATCTGCCGGTTCCCTCTCCGGGACCACTACCACGGCCAGGCGTGCAGGTGAGCCCTTAATGTTGTACATCTCCCACCACCGGACATTGCTGGACTTGTGGAGGGCCTCGTTGACATAGCGGGAGTAGAACTTCATGCCCAGAAAGTTACCGGACTCGTCCTTGGCATCAAAGTCCAGGGTCTCCACCGACCGACCCAGCACACGTATGAGGGGAAGCTCGAAGGTCACCAGACCGTCTTTGCTCTGGTACCTGATCTCGTGCGCGGGGTCCAGGACCTGTATCACATCGCCGGTGGGATAGCGTACCAGCGGTAGGCACTGCCCCGGGCGGGTTATGATGAGCTCGCCGACCATACCTTCCTTCCAGTCAGGCCACATTATGCCCTTGACAACGTACCGTGGGTCGGACTTGCACTTATGTACCTCCTCCGGAGGCGCTATCTCCGGTATGATGGTGTTAATGATCATGCTCAGGCCGTTGACCGACTGGTCTATCTGGGCGGCCATGATGGGGTTCTCCGTGCTGCCGTAGAAATCGTAGATCTTCAGCTGCGGGTACCATTTGGACAGCTCGCCCATGTAGGGATTCAGCGGCTCCGCGTACGATATGGCGGTCTTGGCGTTGAGCGTCGTCTCCTTGATAAAGTCCAGGTCCACCCCCCTCAGGTAGACCTTGCGAACCAGCTTCGCCAAGGGCTTGGGAACATGGTAGGAGCGTACCGCTTTGTCCTCCACAAGGCCGCTCAAGAACCCTAGCTCATGGCTCATGCGCCCTATGAGGTATAAGATCAGTGCCGGGCTCGCCAGGATCTCGATGTTCTTCTCGGAGGAGGCGCGACGGAGGGCATTGATAAGGTCCTTATCATCCTTCAGGAGCGTGGAGAACGAGCCCTTCATGTCCATGAACTCCCCTACTTTGGTCAGGAAGTAACCCGAGATATCGGGCAGCGGTCCTCCCAGGTTCCAGGCCTTCTGCCCAGGATTGATACCGATGATGCGGGACACCATGGCATACTCATCCACGATCCGCTGAACGTCCTCCTTGCCGTAGTGAAAGCGCTTCGGCTTGCCGGTGGAGCCGGAGGTGTGGAACGCCTGCTCCACGGGTGCCAGTAAAACCTTGTCCACACCCTCGCGCTCGGTGCATTCCAGGATATGCTCGTACGAGGTGAGGGGGAGCTCCCCAAGCTCTTCAAGCGTCGATACCGGCCTGATGCGATCAGCATAGATGGGTGAGCTCAATGCATATGTCGTGATCTCTCTTAGAAGGGCCTCGTGCCTCATCCGGTACCGCTCATAAGGAACGGCCAACTGCCGTATGATCTCCTCATCTAGTTGAGGCCCGTTCTTACCTGCCACAGAATCACATTGAAGGTCATTATATATATTATTTATTATTATGAAAAAAGAGTATTAACGCCACTAACCTCAGTATTTCTCAGAGCCTCACCGCGGAAAAATGAATAGTACCAATACCAGCAGCGGTCAGGAAAGATAGCCCATGCTGTCGGTGCCGCCCGTCCTGCATACGCTTATTTTCAAAGCGATCCATTCTTGATTGCCGATGGATGCTGACGGAAGAAGAGGAACGAAAGGGGGATCGCCGCCTGATGCGCAGCCTCAGGTCTCTGGATTCTCTTGGAGATGGAGCAGAAGGAAGATAGCTCTGGTGGTCGCGGTCGTCGCCGTGGTCGCAATTGTCCTGATTGCCTGGGCCTTCATATCTCCCCTCAAAGGGATCATCGCCCAGGCATATCTCCACAATGGCGATTACATCCTTTATGACGTCGAGGGCGACAGTATCCTGGGGGATGTGACCGGCACAGTAAGGATCGACATATCCAACGTGACCATTGACGGCTTCACCGCTACGATGACATCCTCGGGAGTGCCCTTCCTGAACGACGCATCA
>MVRB01000147.1 GCA_002067635.1 Methanomassiliicoccales archaeon PtaU1.Bin030
AACGGCTACGTGGGCAACGTGCTGTTCAAGATGTTCGCTCAGAAGCAGCAGGAGATAGCCCTGAACGACCTCGTGGTCAAGACCTCCAGCGGCAAGGACGTCAACTTCACAAGGAACTACAGGGACGGCCTCTACTCGCTATACTATTGCTTGAGCGGTGATGTGGGCAGCTACAAGAGCAACGGCTCAGCGGACGGCGTAAGAACCTTCACGGTGGAGTTCACAGACACCTTGAACTACACGTTCGTGTTCCAGGCTTACGACCTTGACACCGGCAAGGCCATCTCCTCGCCCGTGACGATCTCTCCCCTGAACGTGCCAGTCACAGGTTCTCTGTCCTTCCAGGCTGGGGTTGGTGCCAGAGACAGTGATATCAATGGCTCGTTCTATGCTGTCCTGGTGAAGGCCACCAACAACTGGAACGTGAGGTACACCGTCAACGCCTCCTATCTCTACCTGAACAATGGGGTCGAGGAGGTGGCCGCCAACACCACGGCAATGGATTTCAAGACGCAAGAGCTGGCGGTCGGACAGACAGCTCAGTTCCTGGCCAAGTTCTACATCTCGGGCGTCCACGACGATTTCACCCTCCAGTACCGGGACCAGATAAGTGGCCAGATAACCACCATTCCGCTGGGCGGATAAACCCCTTCCAATCCCTTTCCTCCTCCCTTTTTACTACGTTCTTTTATCCTCGTAATTCCCATTGTTCCTCCGCATGTCAGACCTTTCACTAACCAGCACCATCACCCTCAACAACGGCGTCCGTATACCGGTCCTCGGCCTGGGGACCTTCAAGGTGCCCAACGATCAGGCGTACAGCGTCGTCCGTCAGGCCCTGGACCTGGGCTATCGCCACATCGATACCGCCGCGTACTACGCCAACGAGGAGGGCGTGGGCAGGGCCATACGCGAGAGCGGGGTGCCGCGGGAGGAGGTCTTCGTCACCACCAAGCTGTGGAACACCGATCATGGGAGGAGGGAGACGCTAGCTGCCTTCGAAAGGAGCCTAAAGCTGCTCGACCTGGAGTACGTGGACCTGTACCTTGTCCACTGGCCGCGGGGTGAGAGGGAGGAAACGTGGAAGGCCATGGAGCGTCTCCTTGAGGAGGGATCGGCTCGAGCGATTGGTGTCAGCAACTATACCATCAGGCACCTGGAGGAGACGATCGGCCGTTCGTACGTCGTTCCGGCGGTAGATCAGGTGGAGTTCTCCCCTTTCCTGTACCAGAAGGAGCTGCTGTCCTACTGCCGCACTGTGGGCGTGGTCCTGGAGGCCCACAGCCCCCTGACCCGCGGCAGCAAACTGAACGATCCCCGCCTAATGGAGCTGGCCAAGAAGTATGAACGGTCTCCGGCCCAGATGATGATCCGCTGGGTGCTCCAGAAAGGGATGGTGGTCATTCCCAAGTCAGTGCACCGGGAGCGCCTCATCGAGAACGCTGGAGCGCTGGATTTCAACATCTCCTCGGAAGATGTGGCCATCATGGACTCGTTCGACGAGGGGCTCCATACCACCTGGAACCCTGAGGATATCCCTTGAGAGCGGACTGACGTAGGCGGTAGGCCCGGAAAGGATTTAGTCAACGGGTTCGGATAGGGTACCGTGAAGCAGGAGACCAAGGCGTTCCTGGACATGGTTGCAGGTCGGAGGGCCGCCCAGATGGCCAGGCAGGACCCGACCGTCGTGGCGTCGCATGTGGTGGACGAGCACTCCCCTAGGGCAGTGGTGAAGGCCGAGAGGCAGGGCAAGGTGGTGGCCTTCGAGTTCATTGAAACGGCGGAGACCGCGGCTTTGCACTGCAACATGGAGGACTATGTGTTCGTGTCCAATGAGTTCGGAGGTTTGGCCGTCGCCCTGCCCGAGAGCGACTACACCCGCGACATCGCCGTAACGGTCCTTACCGACCTGAAAGGGCGGATACAAAGGAGCGGAGCAGTAGGCGATTTCCGTTTCTCTGGATACCTCTATGATGGAATGGGTAACTTCAAGAGGTTGATGTGACCTCGGCCATTGTGTTAGGGAAGGCCATGGAAGAGCAGGACGGAGCGGTGACATGGTGGCGCTGCGCCTACTACCAGTACAGGGACAGCAGCATGCGCTGGGACCATGCCGACGATGATGAGGCCAGGGACCATGCGGTCGCCGCCCTGCAGGAGACCGTAAAAGAGTTCGTGGAAGGAAAGTGGAACCTGGGGACCCTCAAGTACCGCATGGACGAGGCGTCCCAGGCGAGCAATTTCATTTTCCCGGGGAAGAACGTGTCGGCCATCCTCCAGGACCTGGCCATGGGCGTGCCGTTGGAGGTCCTAGAGCCTGCTCTCCGGCGTGCCGCCAGCCTCCCTGGTTCTCCGGGGGAGGCCAAGGGGGCCCTCATGGACCTGGAGGAGCTGGTGGAGAGGGAGGTATCGAGGGGGCACCTCTCCCGCTCCCATGCCCGAGGGCATCGATGGGCTGAGCTCTTGGCTACCCTGTGGTACATCCAGGACCCCCTCTCCTGGCCTCTGGCCAGCATGGTCGGGATGCGATGTCTGAGGCGACAGGGGGAGATGGATTCGGAGGGCGACTACGCCGAGTACGCCTCCGTCATGCAACGCCTGTCCAACAGCTTAGGGGCTGGCATGATGGATACGGAGCATCTCCTGGCCTCTCTGGAGGATGGGGATCTCCACATCCCTGAGGCCGAGGAGTGCCGTCAGGATTACCTCAGGAGGGCGGAGGACAGCGCTGCCTCAGGCCTTACCGAGGAGGCGCTGGAGCTCTTCGAGAGGGTGTTGACGCTCGAACCCAGGACCCCCATGGCGATGATGCGAAAGGCAGAGCTCTATGAGGGCAAGGGCCTCCTCATGGCCGCCATCGGGGAGATGGAGACCTTGGTGGAGATGGAACCTCTGGACCTCAAGGCCCACCGAAAGCTTCTCTCCCTCTATAAGGCCCAGGGAATGATACGTGAGCATAACGTGGAGGTAAGACGGTTCAAGGCCCTCAGGGAGGGGCGGAAGTGACCCATCCGCGGGCTTGGCGCTAACGGCCCCGCGGTGAGACAAATCATCATATCTTACGGCAAACGTTAGAGGTAAGGATCAACATGATGGGGCAGCAGACAGGATTTCAGAAGGACCTGATGTGGAGGGTGATCCTCACCATCGTTTCGATCTTTGGATGGCTGATATTCGTTGTTGTCTGGTTGTTCTTCCTCACGTCGGGGATGGGGCTGGCCCAGAACCTGGCGGTGTTCCTGGTGTCCCTGCTGCTGTTGACAGCCGTCCTAACTCTGACCTGGGTCACCTGGGTGATGAAGAGACCGCCCATGGTCCAGCAGGCCCCAGGCTATCCACCGGCGATCCGTATGACCAAGTGGAAGGTGGCCCTCAACGGGATCGCAGTGATCTCGTGGCTTACCTTCATGGTGATCTGGCTGTTCTTCTTCGCCAACGACTTCAGCCTCTATCAAAACTTCGGTGCCGTCCTGGCCTCACTGCTCATAATAGGCGGCGTGGCCTGGGCCATAGGTCTTATCGCCCGATAATGGATGGTCTGAAGGGTTGTTGGTGAGAGGCTCGGTCAGGTGGACAATGAATGAGCGGAACGGACGGGCCTCTCCCGTCCGCCCTTCAAACCATTTCACCTCACCAGCTCGCTGATGTGCTGGGAGGGCCTCTTGCCCTTACGCTTGCTCACGTATATGTTGCGGCCCTCCTTGTGCAGGGTGAACACATCGCTGAACTCCTCGAGGTACTCGCGAAGGCTCGCCTTCCCGTGGCTCTTGAAGTCCAC
>MVRB01000148.1 GCA_002067635.1 Methanomassiliicoccales archaeon PtaU1.Bin030
AAACCTATCAGGATCGAGGCCAGCTTGGGATCGTCCTTGTAACCATGCATCTCCCTCAACATCATATCGGAAGGAGCGGACGGCGAGCAAGAAACAACGTTCTTCATGCCCATCTCGCTGATCTCCGGGAAGGAGACCGGCGGCATGACGAAGAACTCCATTGCCCTGCCCTTCCTCTCAGGATACATGACGAACTCCTCAGAGAGCCAGATGATCTCCTCCTTGTTCTCTTCCAGGAACTGCTTTTTTTTGTAGGGGAGGATCTCCTCACCCAGGATCGTGCCATCGTCTGAATACAGGACCACAGTGGGCTCTGGTGGTGGCCGGAAATCTTTGTTCTTAATGATGGCAAAAACATACTGGCGCTTCAGGCACTCCTCCACCCCCATATTGATGCAGGGGATCAACATCGCCGCCTTGATGTTCTTCTCTATCTCTAGTATCTTTTCGCGGCAGTTATCATCAAGCCGAAAGGCGTGAACGGTACCCTTCATCTCGGAAAGTCGTTTGATAATATCGTTCGTACTGACCATACAAGGGCAGCAAGATTTAGGATATTATAAACCTACTCTAAGGATTGGATTACTCATCCAACGGTTGGATAGTACCTCGGATGGAAGTTTATTATACCGCCTGTGGCGCTCATCTCCGCATGAGCCTAGCCTTGATCGCTAAGCAGCAGCCCCAGGCCATCAACAAGTTGTACAAGCTGAAGCAAGAGGTCTTCAAAGAGGGCGCTCTGACCGCCAAGGAAAAGGAGCTGATAGCCGTTTCCGTTTCCTGCATCCTTAAATGCGATACATGCTTGGAGACCCATGCTCTTGCGGCCGTCGATCTCGGGGCAACCCGTGACGAGCTGAGGGAGGCCATGCTGGTGGCCATGTACCTGACCGGGCCATCAGCGGTCATCTGGAGCCCTATCATTGACAAGATACTATCAGAGGACGAGCCGCTCAGCAGTCAAAATCGAACCTGACCGGCCTCTTAAGGCCAAGTCCCGCGGCCGCCTCGACGGTTTTTATCATGGCCGAGGGAATGGGGCATGCAGAATGGGCAAGTACCTTTCCGCAGGCATCGTACACGGGGTTTGTGGAGAACGGCATCTTCAAGGCCTCGAAAGGATCAAGGCCATCCTTTATCAGTTCAGGCAGCTTCTTTACATGAGGGCACTCAGTGACGAACTCGAAATGGACAACTCCATCATCGTAGGTGGTGGTTATCTTGGTCTTGAACTTGCACACGCCTGGGTCGACGCACATGCTAACGTTGGCACACATGTGCCTCTCAAAACCTCTCACGCGCTCATAATCGTTTTCCCGCAAAAGGTTTTGGTCAACGAACCACTAATGTCTTAGGCCATTCAGTTCCAGGAAGGTAAACCACCGTCGGCACGAAAAGGCCATATCCGCAGGGCAAAGACAAGTCCTATGAACCCATCATCGGCATACCGCGGAAAAACCGGGTTAAAGGTAATAAAGGGCGATCCCTCTTTGCCGCAGCAACTGCAAGGAAATAAAAGACTTTATAGTGTTAAGAGGGGTTGTCGGTTGGAAATGGCCAAGTCATCAGAATCTTTTGTGCTCATCAAGAACGTCAGCAAGCAGTTCGGAGGCTCTTACGTACTGAGGGATGTGAGCGCCGTCATCGGGGCTGGTGAGATCCTCGGCCTTATTGGAAGAAGCGGCGCTGGCAAGTCCGTTCTCATAAACATGCTGCGTGGGACCCCCGACTATCAACCGGATGCCGGCAAGGTCATTTACCGTGTCAACGTATGCAGTTCCTGCGGCAAGGTCGACCTTCCATCGAAGGGCCGCCCCTGCCCCCATTGCGGCGGCGCCACAGAGATCCAGGAGGTGGATTTCTGGGATCTCAAGGAGGACGATCCCCTCCGCTCCCAGCTGCGTAGGCGCATCGCCATCATGCTGCAGAGGACCTTCGCCCTTTTCGGGGACATGACGGTCATAGAGAACATCTTCGAGGCTATGGCCGAGGAGATGTCCGAGAAGGATAAGGTGGAGAGGGCCTTGGACCTTTTGAAGATGGTCAAGCTGGACCATCGTATCACTCACATCGCAAGGGACCTATCCGGAGGGGAGAAACAACGCTGCGTCCTTGCCCGTCAGCTCGCCCGGGACCCCATCCTCTTCCTCGCGGACGAGCCCACAGGGACGCTTGACCCTCACACGGCCGATATTGTGCATCAGGTGCTTGTCAACGCCGTTAACTCAAAGGGCATGGCCATGGTGGTGACATCGCATTGGCCCAAGGCCATCAACGCAATGGCGGACAAGGCGATCTGGTTGGAATCCGGAGAGATGATGAAGATCGGTCAGCCTGAGGATGTGACCTCGGAGTTCATCGTAGGCTTTGACCTCCGCACCGAGGACCGTGTCCAGATCGGAGAGCCGTTGATAAGGATCGAGAACGCTAAGCGTTACTTCTACTCATACACTCGGGGAGTGGTCAAGGCTGTGGATGACGTGTCCTTGGAAGTGAACGAGAAGGAGATCCTGGGGCTGGTCGGCCTCTCTGGTGCTGGCAAGACCACCTTGTCCCGAATGATCGCAGGGATATGCGAGCCCTCGGGAGGAAAGGTCCTGGTACGCATAGGTGACGATTGGGTCAACATGGCCGAGCCGGGACCGGAGGGAAAGGGGAGAGCGACCCAGTACATAGGATTCCTGCATCAGGAGTTCTCGCTTTATCCCTTCGATACAATTCTCCAGAACCTAACGGTTTGCATCGGTATGAACCTCCCCGCGGAGCTCGCGAAGATGAAGGTCATCCAGGTTCTCCTGGGCGTAGGCTTCACCAGGCAGGAGGTGGAACGCATCCTATACGCGTATCCGGATACGTTATCCGTAGGAGAGAAGCAGAGGGTAGCGCTTGCCCAGGTGCTGATTCGCGAACCTCGGTTTGTCATCCTGGACGAGCCCACGGGAACCATGGACCCCATCACCAAGCTTGCTGTCGCCAGATCCGTTCTCAACGCCAGGAAGGAGCTGGGAGAGACCTTCCTCATCGTCTCCCATGACATGGACTTCGTGATGAACTGCTGCGATAGGGCTGTCCTGATGAAGGACGGGAAGATAGTCGTCGCCGGTGAGCCCAAGAAGATCATCGACCATCTGACAGAGAGTGAGAGCGCGGAGATGCTGGTGGAGAGTGCTTCCAAGTGAAGGGGCGCATCGGCAGGCACCTAAGCTTTGTGGAATGTCGGGAGTCCCGTGGACTGGGTGTCGGTGGAGGTCTGGCCCAGCGTGCCACCATCTCGGAGAGCGGAAGGGACGTGGTGGCCGTGGCCATGGGGCCGGGCAAGAGGCACATCACCAAACCGGTATGCGAGATCACCTATGCTCTGAGGGAAGAGGGCATCGACACCAGCGTTCTGGTCGTCAATGCCGGATCGGGCGTGCCCTCCGATGCACCGGACGTCAGTACCGGCTCCATCTTCGGACTGGACCAGATAGAGATCGACAGGATACAGCAGTTCAGGATCGCCCTGATACACCTGGGGAACGTTCGCAACCATATTATTTACAAGGCCAGGCTGATCCTGAGGAACGTCGACCTCCCCGCCATAATCGTGTGCCAGGCCCCAGTGGACTTCGAGGACTTCGCCCGCATCGGCATAAAGACCCGTACGGTGATGCCCCGTAAGGAGAACATCGCCAGCAAGGGCACCATTGTGGATATCGTCACCGGCGTAGTGAGGGGAACTACCTCACCACAGAACAAGCTGGACGAGATCGTGTCCAAGGTTCGCAAGTACCTCTAGGTCACTTAACGAGGTCGAAGCCCACGAGGTGGGTCCACACCTTGGGGCCAGTGAAGCCCATGATCTCCCTGACCAGGTCGTCCGTCAAGGTGGACAGGCTGCCTGAGGTGACCCTCTCGATGCCCTCAACATCCTTCAGGTGATCGAAATGGGTCTCATTGATCAGGAAGTAGGGCTCCCCCTCGATGTCGATGTCACCGTGTAAGATGAAGTCCTCAGAAAGGAACCTGGTCTCGGGCTTCTCCTTCATTATCTTCTCCCTCTGCGCGGGCGTTACGTACTCGCCCAGCACCTGCCCTTTCTGGTCCATCATGTACAGCAGGCCCCTATCGTCAACCAGGAGGTCGACATTGCCCACGAGGACCAGGCTCACCTCCCGGTCAAGGGCCTCCCACACGCCCTTGTTGACGAAGGGCATAAGACCCCCGCAGGCGCCATTCTTCTCCGCCTGCTGCTCCGATTCCACCACCCGCTTCTTCAGCTCCGGATCCAGAAATCTCATGTCCAAGACCCCAGGTATGGCCCTGATGCTCGATTCCACGTTCGATAATACTCGATCTCGGTCCATGATATCTCTCACCAATCATGATTAAGGACGCCCTTCATTAATATTTCCGCGCTAGTCCAATACGTCCGGTCGGTGATGATGCTGGAGCATACAGCCATTGCCAATGGGGTCCCAATGCCTAAGCGGGAGAAACGATAATAACCCTTAGCGTATTCTACGACAAGACCAGATGTTGTTGAAAGTAAATGGAAAGGATAAGCAGGTAGGGGCGGAGGCACGCTTATCTGAGGCCATAGCCGGAGAGCCGTACACACCGGGGGCCGTGATCGCGGTCACCAGGTCCACCAGCTCCATCCAGAAGGAGACCAGTGAGTTCGAGGTGGTCTTGTCCAAAGGCTCCTTCGTCATTCGCCTGAACGACTCGAGGTTCGCCGAGGTATGGCGAAACAACATACACCGGATCGTGGGAAGCACCGTCCGTTGGCAGAGCCTCAAGGTGATGGCCATGGGATCGTTCCCCACCGACCTGGAGGTGGACAGGGAAAGATACCGATACTCCAAGTACGATTGCTATTTCTCGTTGGGCGGTTTCGACAACCGCACCACTTATGTGATGGTCTCCAAGATCGACCACCAAGGGAGCTACGGAACCAAGGACGGTCGGTTCGGACGGGTCACCAGAGGCCGGCACCTCTTAAAGGAGATCGATGAGGGCGAGGTCATCAAGGATATACGTCCTGTGGTGCTGGAACTATCTGAAAGGGATGCCTTTGCCACCACCGACCTGGACCTCAGGCTGGAGGAGGGGATGGCGGTGGACACCTACGTCCAAGTTGACCTGGACCCCCGCTCCCCCATCAGCTGCGAGCAGCTGCTGGTGATATCAAGCGAGCAGAGATTGGACATAACCGACCGCACCTTCACATACTCCGCCAACTCCAAGCGCATGGACGTGTCCCTCGTCCATGAGCACGTGAAGGTTAGGGAGGAGGGCGATGTCACAGTGCGCTCCGAGGGCTCTTTCGCTGGGCGGGTGTACTTCTACCGCTGCCGCCGCCAGCAGTCCCCGTTCCACAACCATGCGGGCCGGGTGACGCTGGGCCAGGAGCTGCTGCGGCTGGCGCCCCAGGGAGCGTTCGTCACCATCCTCACCAACCCCTCCAGGATTATGACCGTGGGGATGACCCAGAGCGAGGCGGGCAAGTTCCTCGAGTCCCGGGGCCTGAGGCAGAAGAGGACAGGCCTTACCAGTGATGACGCCGTGGTGGCTGAGCAGGAGCCGGAGCTCACCATGGAGATAAGGTCGGGGGACGAGGTGGAGACCTTCGGGGTGCGTGCAGACAAGATCTCGGTCTGGGAGCTGGACGATGTCCACTCGCCCCGCACGGCCCACTACGTGAGGAAGATGACGGGCCTGGACCACAAGCCGGTGGGGACCATGAAGGTGTTCTTCGCCTACCCTGAGATGCCCATGATAACCTTCTACGGCAACGCCAAGGAGGCATCGGTCCTTCTGCCTGAGACCCCCTTCGGTGACGAGTCCCCCCGCGGGCAGGCGGCGGTGACCAACATGTCCAGGCCCAACCGGGGGACCATGGGCATCAGGCTGGAGAGCAGCTCAGAGTTCGGCCCCACAGGGGAGGAACGCTACGGCTCGAACGTCTTCGGCAACGTCCTATCCGACCTGAACCTCATGCTGAAGGACGTGCATGATGGGGACATCATTTATCTGAGAGAGAGGAAGGAGGGAGAGGAGATCAAGCCTGTCGCCGCTCCCGCGCTCAAGGCGGCCTTGGACCTTGATGAGATCGCGGAGATCGCGCGCCAGGCGGAGTTCGCCCAGCACGCCCCGCCCCCGGGACCGTTTCAGGGTGGGTCTGGGGATAGCGCGCGGAAGAAGGATGGAGCGGAAAAGGGGACCGCCAAGAAGCAGACTACGAAGAAGGGGGGAAGACCGCGAGCGAAGAGACCGAAACAAGAATGATCGTGATCGCGCCCAGCTCCGACCTCACGCCGGACCAGGTAGCCAGGTTCATACATTCGCTAGGATTGGATATCAACATCAAGGAGACTTGCTACGGGGCCAACATCGAGGGGCCCAAGGGCCAGGTGCGAAAGGCCCTGACCGAGGTCAGGAAGCTCGATCCCAACCGCATATTCTCCAAGGTCCGGGCGTTCCCCATCGGGGATGAGAGGAGGTGCCGTGCCCATCACGGCTCCCGCCCGGGGTTCAACCAGGTGGAGAAGGAGTGGAAGGACCTCTCCATGATCGATGCGGGACTGTGCGCCGCAGACAGAGGGGAGATATGCGAGCTCCCTCCCCCGCCCGAGAAGCTTCCGGTGAAGAGGCTACGAGAGATAGTAGACGAGGTGACGAAATGAAGGTTTTCATGATCCCCCCCAATAGCCTTATCCTGTACGATCTGGTCGAGCGTTTCGGCCATCAGCCCCTATCCCTCATGGGGGAGCTGCGCGAGCATGTGGTCAAGCCGGAGATAGAGTCACCTCCCCTCAACCTGTCCCAGGAGGACATCATGAACGGGCTAAAATACGCGGGCATAGAGGTCCCTTCAGGGGTCCGCGGACGCCTGGGGATATGGGGCCCCATGGTGGACGAGGCGGAAGCGGCCATCATCATGCACGACATGCCCTACACGTTCGGATGTGTGGGCTGCCATCGCACCAACCTCATGCTCATCTACATGGTCCGCCGCAAGAAGATACCGATACTGGAGGTCCATTATCCTAAGACAGACGAGGAGGCCAAGGTCATGGTCACCAAGATAAAGGCCTTCCTGGAGGGATTGAAATGACCATCAAGATAGCTCAGCTGTCCTGCGGGACGGAATACTCCGGGATCCAGTCCGAGATAGACCATGCCGCCGATACGGTCGGCGGGAAGATGGTATATCCTGACGTGGCCTTCGACGATATCAAGCGCTCGGTGGACGAGTTCGGCTTCAATCCCGCATCTCCCCAGCTGCAGCTGATGATCGCACGAGCCAAGTCCCTTGCCGATGGTCATTACGATGCGGATGCGGTCTTCATAGCCACGTGCTTCCGCTGCGCCGAGGGCGCGCTGGTAAGGAACGAGGTCCGGAGGTACATACAGGAGCATACGAAGCTCCCGGTCGTCACCTACTCCTTCACCGAGCGGTTGAAGGCCGCGCAGCTGCTGACGAGGATGGAGGCCCTGGTCACCATCGTGGAGAAGAAGGAGCTTCTCGCGAGGGAGAGGCAGGTGGGTCTCACCGCCGGGATCGACTCCGGCTCTTCCACCACCAAGGCCATGATCCTCAGGGACAATGAGATCATCGGCAAGTACTGGACGCCCACCGGTCCGGTCCTGGAGACCGGCCTTGAGGTGCTGGAGAAGGCCCTGGCCGAGGCCGGCGTCAAGCAGAGCGAGCTGGACGGCATCGGCGTGACGGGTTACGGCCGATTCCTCATAGGTAAGAAGCTGGGCGCGAAGCTGATCCAGGAGGAGCTGACCGTGAACAGCAAGGGCGCGGTCTGGCTCGCCGACAGGCAGAAGGGGGAGGCCACCATCATCGACATCGGGGGTATGGACAACAAGGCCATCACCGTCAGGGACGGGATACCGGACAACTTCACCATGGGCGGCATATGCGCTGGGGCATCCGGAAGGTTCCTGGAGATGGTGACCAAGCGCCTTAAGGTCCCCATCGAGGACCTGGGCGCGCTCGCCGATAAGGGTGACTGGAAGAAGGTGAACATGAACTCCTACTGCTCTGTGTTCGGCATACAGGACCTAGTCACCTCACTAGCTGCCGGCAACACCATAGAGGACGTGGCCGCGGCGGCCTGCCATTCCGTGGCGGAGCAGGTGTACATGCAGCAACTGCAGGAGATAGATGTACGCCAGCCGGTCATCCAGGTCGGAGGGACCTCCCTGATCAGCGGGCTGGTCAAGGCGGTGGGGGATATGGTCGGCTCCAAGCCCATAATCCCCAAGCACTCACAGTACATAGGCTCGGCCGGCGCGGCACTGCTGGCCTCGGGCTTCCTCGAGGGCATCTGATGACGTTGACGGACGAGACCTTCGCATATCAGAACTTCGATACCATCTTCAAGCAGATACTCCAGGACCTGGGGGTCAACAGGAGCGTGAAGAGCTACCGTATCGTCGCCAATCCCGGGGCCCCTTACTTCCTAATCTCCCTGAAGTTCGGCCGGGCGAGGTCCGCGGTGAAGGTCACGGACATGTCGCAGCTCAACGTACACACAGGCGGGACGGCGCTGACCATCACCGACGAGAGCTGGGCACCGGCCCTCCTCAGCAAGCTGTGGCAGCGCTACGGAAGGGACCGGGTGGAGCAGCTGACCCGGTTCGAGATACTCATCCACGGTGCCACCATAGAGGAGCTGGAGTCGATGGAGCTGGACCCCGGCGAGGAGCTGAAGGCCAAGCTCCTGGACGCCGTCTGGAGGCTGTTCCCCGAGGGCTTCACCGTTCGCTACGACATCGTCGACGACAAGGCCATGACCATCATCGGCACCGAGCACGACATGAAGCCTGAATGGATCAAGGTGGCCAAGATGGTCCATGAGGATGTCAAGGGCAAGGAGGACGAGTGATGTACGAGGTCCTGATGTACGACGGGGGCGTGTACAAGGTCAACGAGCTCTACGAGCTTGTAGAAGATATCGGGGGCTTCGTTCTTCAAAAGACACAGATACAGGTGCAGATCACCGTGACCATGGCCATCCCTGAGGAGGAGCGTCCCGCCATCGAGGCCAAGACCCGTGAGCTGGGAGGGAAGATAGTGCACGTCCCTCTGGCGGGCACCGAGATCGCCGTGGTGGCGCCTACGCTGGGACGACACCACATGCCGCACCCCACATGCGACATAGCCGAGCAGCTTAGAAGGCTGGGCGCGATCACCGTGGTCATGGGACTGGCCCGGGGCAAAGGGCGCAGGACCGCCCAGATCAACGCCGACGAGAAGGCCATCATCGAGGAGTACGATGCT
>MVRB01000149.1 GCA_002067635.1 Methanomassiliicoccales archaeon PtaU1.Bin030
TCGTCCTGCTCGATGTCGCCAGGTTTCAGTGCGTTGATGACGTTCCAGTAGGAGGAACCGACCACCACCATCTCCCCGATGAGGAAAAAGTCATTTATCGACTGGAAAGTGGCTAGGGCCCCCGCACGCCGGTTGACGGTGACCGCTGCGCCCACCTTCCTTCGGAAAAGGTTGCCGTTGGCCCGGTTAACGAACCCCACACGATCGACGAAGGCCTTGGTCTGTGCGGTCATCGAACCGAAGTAGACAGGGGACCCGATGATGATCCCATCCGCCTCGATCATCTTCTGGATCCACTCGTTGACCTTATCGTCCTTGCGCTTGCATTTCCTGTCCTTCTTCTGCACGCACACATTGCATGCCTGGCAGGGGGCGAGGTCCTCGCAACCCATCTGCACGAGCTCAGTGTCGATGCCTTCCTTGGCGATCTCCTGCAGGACCACCTCCAGGGCCCGGTTGGTGTTCCCGTTCTTGCGCGGACTGCCGTTGAACGCGATGACCTTCATAATTGACTGAAAAGGAAACAGAGCTATATGATTAATCATGTTATCTAATGTACATTTAATTACAACTATGATTAAATATGTGTATTATTGTACCCCGAATATGCATCAGACGAACATCACTCTAAAGAGGCTAGACCTCACCCTCCCTCCTTTCGAGGTATATCACCGATTACGCCCAGAGTTCGACACCTCCTTCATGCTGGAATCGGCGGTGGGGGGAAGCAGGACCGTTGCCTACTCATTCCTGGGCTTCGGACCTGGTGAGGTTCTAACCTGCAGGCAGGGCAGGGTCGAGGGTGGCATAGGTCTCGACCACCTTCGGGAGGACCCGGGAGGCTACCTACGTAACTTCACGGCGGGGTTCGATCACCCCTGCACCCGGTTCCCCTTCGTGGGCGGCCTGGTGGGCTACTTCTCCTATGAGTTCGCCGGGCGGGCCGAGCCTTCCGTAGTAAGGTGCTTCCCCTCGGATTTCCCCGAGTTCGAGCTGGGCCTTTACCGGGAGTGCCTCATCTATGATCATTCCAGCTTTCAGGTCTACCTACTCTCTGTGGGTGAGGCGGGACCGCTCCAGGAGATCGTAGGCTCCTTGCCCGAGCGTACCGATCGACGTGATCTCATCGTCGGTGACCTTGTGGCGGAGCAGGGACGGGAGGATTTCGAGGAAGGGGTGCGCGCTGTGAAAGGCCGCATCATCAACGGTGAGACCTTCCAGACGGTGTTGTCGCGAAGGCTCTCCTGCCGGTACCGCGGGGACCTCCTCAACCTGTACCGGTCCCTCCGCGCGCTCAACCCGTCCCCCTACATGTTCTTCCTGGACTTCGGAGAGAGGACCGTCCTGGGCAGCAGTCCAGAGACCCTTCTGACCGTGAGGGGACGGGAGGCCACCACCTACCCAATCGCCGGGACCAGGCCGCTGGGCCAAAATGCCACTGATCGAAAGCGGTTCCGGGAGGACCTGCTGCAGGACGATAAGGAGAGGGCTGAGCATGCCATGCTCGTAGACCTTGCCCGTAATGACCTATCCAGGGTGTGCAAAGGGGGCTCGGTGTCGGTCCCGGAGTACATGCGGGTCGAGGAGTTCTCACATGTCCAGCACATAGTGTCCAAGGTACAGGGGACCCTACGGGAGGGTTGCTCCTCCATTGATGCCCTCCAGGCGGTGTTCCCCGCGGGAACGGTGTCAGGTGCACCTAAGCCGCGTGCTATGGAGATCATCGGAGAGGTGGAGGGAAGCAGCCGCGGCCCCTACGCCGGGGGCGTGGGCTACGTTTCCTTCAACGGGAACCTGGATTCCGCCATCACCATCCGCTCCGCCTTCGCCTGCAACGGGAAGCTTTACTTCCAGTCTGGCGCAGGTATCGTGGCCGACTCCGACCCCTCCCGAGAGTTCGATGAGACGGAACACAAGCTAGGGGCCATGAAGGAGGCCTTGCGCCACGCCACGGAGGTGATGGCATGAGGCTGCTCATCCTCGACAACTACGACTCCTTCGTCTACAACCTGCACCAGGGCTTCGAGGACCTGGGCGCGGAGTGCATGGTAGCGCGTAACGATTCCCTGTCCCTAAGGGACATCGAACGGCTGGACCCGGACGCCATCATCATTTCGCCAGGACCGGGGAGGCCGTCGTATCGTCGGGACTTCGGCATCTGCGGTGAGGTCCTCACCTCCCTCTCCCGGGAGGTACCGACGCTGGGGGTGTGCCTCGGCCATCAGGGCATCGCCCACTTCTACGGCGGCAAGGTGATCGGCGCCGACCGCCTGGTCCACGGCAAGACATCTTTGGTGAACCATGATGACGGTGGACTGTACGACGGCCTGCCCAACCCCTTCCTAGCGGGGAGGTACCACTCATTCGTCGTATCTCCGGACCTGCCGCAGGATCTGCAGGTCACCGCGACCACCCCCGAGGGGACCATCATGGGCATACGCCACCGGCTCTATCCCATAGAGGGCGTACAGTTCCACCCTGAGTCCATTCTCACCCCTCAGGGATCGAGGATAATGTCGAACTTCCTTCGGGGGGTGAGGTCTTGATGGCCGCTTCCCCTGAGCTTCTGGCCCATAAGCTCATAACGGGCTCGTTCGAGGGGCCAGAGATGGTGTCGTCCCTCACCGAGATGGCGCGTAGAGGGGAGACGCCGCGGGAGGTAAGCGTCCTCGCGGCGGCCTTCCGCGATGCTTCCGTTCCTGTCAGGACCTCGCACCCGGTGGTCCTGGACATGTGCGGTACGGGAGGGGCGAGGTTCCGGACCTTCAACGTCTCATCCATAGCCTCCATCGTGGTGTCCTCC
>MVRB01000150.1 GCA_002067635.1 Methanomassiliicoccales archaeon PtaU1.Bin030
CCGCGAAGCGGCGCGGCCAGTGATGCGCGAAGTTCACCAGTTTCTGGTAGAAGTCAGACCCTCGTTCATACTCCCGAGCATTCTTCTTGATGGCATGGAGCGACATCGCTCCGGGCTGCCTGGCAGCTGCCAGGCATTTCTCTCCGTGGTAGGTGGAGTCGGCCAGAGAACGTTTCGGAGAAACGTTCGACGGCAGCTTGTCCCAGACGTCCGCGAACATCTGGCTATCGTTGACGTTCGAACGCGTCAGAGAGTAGCTGAGCACTAAGAACTCGTCCACCTCTATGTCCGCGTGGACCTTGACCCGGTCCTCCGATGCGCGCGTTGCGTGCTTCGTCTCCCTCCATCCGCGTTTTCGTCCAGAGTAGCCCGTAGCGTCAGTGGCTACGATGAGCTTACGTCGCGGCAGCGCAGCCAGGACGTTCTGGAAGAACCGTTCCAGCACTGTCATCCAGCGCTTAGACGATAGCTTCCTGGAGAGCATGGAATGATCCGGAACCCTAGCCAGGCGGTAGTACGTACGGACCATCTTCAGCACGCCCTCGGTCTCTCTGAATGTTAAACCGAGAAGCTGCTGGACGAGGAACAAGACGAGGAGCGCGCGTTCCTCCTATGCCGGTCGTCCGAGACGACCACGGTGTTGCCAGTCAGCTAATTTATTGGTCTTCTTTCTTATCGCTTCCAATGACAATCTTAGGCCATTCATCGCCACGTCTTCGTAGCGGTTGAGGTTGACCGCCACGCGCTCGAGCTCGAGCGCGAACGTATCGAGATGAGCCTGTCCGGAAAATTTGAATGCATCGCTCGGTATCTCTAATATCGTGGTCACCGACCCATCTCCTTTCTAGACAACTGGCAATAGGTTGGACCACACTTATTTATTTTGATAATAGTATTGATAACAAATCATAATTATGCGTCAGAAACCGTCAATCGAGTTTTGCACCAAGGCCTAGAAAGATAGTATAATATTTATCTTGTTGTCAATAAGAATATACACATTCCGTGGGGATACCACGGCTTGTTTTATGGGGCGGGACCGGTGAAAGACAGTATGATGGCAAAGGAAGTGGAACGCAGTTCGATCTTGTCTAGGTTCGTGCTCACGACACCCATGAAGGTGGCAATCATCCTGGTAACCTTCGCGACGCTGCTGTTCACAGCAACCTTAGACATTCAGAGATATGGGCCGTTCCTCTTCTACATGTATGGCTCCCTGCCCTTTGCCTATATCTTCACGTATCTGAAGACAGGGAAGCGCATCTACGAGGAGAACTCCACCAATGTTGGTGTGGCCAATTCCTATAACACAGCGGGGATGCTCGTTGGGACCCTTACTGTCATTGGAGAGATCTCAAAAGGCCTGCTCCCCCTGCTGGTATCGTTCCTGTTCTTCGGATACTCGCTGGATGTCTCCGCGTACCTCCTGATCGGCTCCCTTCTTGGCACCAATTTCTCCTTGTTCCTAAAGCTCAAGGGAGGGATGGGCACCACCATGATGCTATGGTCCTTCCTTTTCATCTCCCCGGTTCTGCTTCTTACCATCCTGGTATTGATGGTGGTATGTCTCAAGTTCATGAAGAAGACCTACCACGTGGCCCCCTTCGTCTATGGTATGGCCCCTATACTGGCTCTGATCATAGACGGTCGAATGACATTGGTACTACTGGCTCTTTACGTCGCCGCTTTGTACATAGTAAAGTTCAGACCGGAGATGGACGATTTCAGGTATGGCCATTCGAAAAAATTTTCCATGGGGAAGAGATCTAAGGGTCTTCCTCCTCAAGATCGAGATACACCAGACCCTTGAACCCATCAACAATGGCCGTGGCCCGGTTAGGGATGGACATTGCATGGGGTACAGAGACCACTGCCGGTAAACCATACTCCCGTGCCAATATGGAGCAATGGGACAGGACGCCTCCAGATTCCGACACTACCGCTGATGCTTTGGCAATGATGCTGCTCCAGCTTACATCTGAATAGGGGATAACAACGATATCCCCCTTCTCAACAGAGCCGAAGTCCGATGCGTTCCTCACCAGCCTTGTTCGTCCACGGTAGTAACCTTTTGAGGTGGCCAAGCCCTTGAGGACCTTGGCCTCTGTGCTGATGGGGGGAGGTGCCTCCTCCCCGTAGATGACCTCTGGAAGGAGGATCTTGGCCGATATGTCCATCTCCTCCTTTCTGGAGGCGACAAGGTCACGAAGGTCCTTGCTAACATCGCCGAGAGCACCCTGAATCTCCTCAAGATAGAGGTAGAACACATCATCCCGAGAGTTCAGAGTTCCCCTGTCACGCAGCCGTGTCCCCAGCTCAAGGAACAAGGGCCGGAACATGCCATAGCCCAATGCATACGCGGAGCTCATCCTTTCCTTGAGCAGGGAATAGCGGGAAGCCCTGCTTGCCATGCCGTTGAGGAACAGACGTTTCATGGGCGACACGGCGATGCTGCTCAGCAGCCTGCGTCCCGACCTCTTCTGGTTGTTCGTGGAGCTGCGGACGATCTCCATAAGGCCCTGGGGCTGCTCCCGCCAGGGCGGTCGGGTGAAGTCGTTCCCGCTATCGCTGATATGACCGAACCGTTCCAGGAAAGACTCCCATTCGTGCACGAACTCCAGTGCCCCTTCCACCCCTGCAACTGCCAATGGGCCTCCCTCATCTACGACAGACCTGAGCGGCGGTGGCATCTGCCGATACTTCTCGTGCAGTGAACGGAGTCCGCTATCCGGATAGCAGCTCATCTGCTCCTGCTGAAGAGTGTTCCAATCGACCTCCTCCAGGCTGGAGCCGCTCCTCTCCAGCAACCTCTTCAAAACACCTGTGAACATTGCGTACAGGAGCATCGTGATGATATTGCGATACGCCGCCTCCTGGTTCAGACGCATCAGGTCATCATAACGGTCGAAAAGCTCCCTATCGGTCATCGCAGACAGGTCCTCTTCGATCATGGAGTGGCAGGTCCGTTCATGGCTGGCGATGAACCTTTCCGTTTTTCCAGGCCACCCCAGCTTCCCCAGGGCGAACCAGGCGATGTTGGGGGAGCGGGCCAGTACCTGAGGGGTCATACGCATCTTCATCCCGTTCCCCATACCCTCCAGGGTCAATTTCTCCAGGGAGTCCGAGGGAAGTCCCAACGACTCCCATATCTTTCCGATCTCCCCCATGTTGAAATATACCCGATAGTGGAACATCCTGCTGAGGGTGAATGGTTCCAGGTCCTTGCGACCGCTCAACTGGCGGAATATCCTTATCCATGCACCATTTAGTAAAGGTATGTTGACGGACCAGACCAGCGGATGGACCGCCCCAGGAAGCATCTCCTTCGCCAGTCTATTGGAATAGAGGTTGACGGAGGTACTGGCCGTGACCGGCCTGACCTGCAACCACCACAGGCGCTCCCCGTCATAGGCCCACTCGATGTCTACGTCCATCTTTAGGCGGTCCGCGATGCGTCTTGTGCCCTTCTCGAGCTCATCTAGGAGGTCTGCGGGGACCTCCCCCCCGTTCAGGTTCATCGGGTCGATCCCCTGTTGCACCAAGGGCTCACCGGATCCTTTGACCGCCTCTATGACCACCTTTTTCCGACCGGTCACTGGATCGCGACTGAAGGACACGCCCGAGATCGATGCGTCGACCATTTGCTGGATGAGAACACCCATCCGAACGTTCGCTCCCCCTATATTACTTCGCCGTGCGTGTATGGAAATGCGGGGAGCATCTGCGGATATCCATGTTCCCTCGACGGCTCTGACCAGCTCATCCAGACCCCTGACGCCTATGGTGGATGTGAAGAGCCCTGCATATGATGATGCCAGTTGGTCCTCGACATCGGCGCTGGAACGGACCGCCCAATATCCTGCGGATAGCTCCTTTAGCTCCTCACGGAGCCTGAGTAGCGCCGACTCCCTATCGGCCTTGTACGCCTCATGAGCACTGTATGTAAGCGCCCAGGTTTCAGGGACGCTGAAACCCAGCCGGCTAAGGTCGGATAAGCCCCTTGCCTTCGCTCCGGCTAAATCTCTATAATGGCCAGACGTTCCCCTCACTAACCATGGTTCAGTTAAAGTCAACTGGACAAAACTCCCTAGAAGATTGAATATTTGAGGTTGATGAATATAATTCTTTCTTTTTTTATTTGCTCACTCGAATCTGAGAACCTCAGCCGGAGAGATCCTAGTAGCCCCCCTAGAAGGAGGGTAAACACTGAGAAGGGTGATCATCAGCGCCAACACATCGATCAGCACGATCGGCCACCAATCTAGGTAGAACGAGAAACCGCTCTCCTTCAAGGTAACGATCCACAGCTGATATCCGACCAGCACGCCCAAGATAGTACCAATTAGGATGCCGAGAATGGAGATGACACCTGATTCCAGCATGAAGTGGGCCATGACCATCCCTCGACGGTATCCCAAGGCCCTCATAATCCCTATCTCCTTCCTGCGCTCTCTTATGTTCCTCATCGTGATTATCCCCAGGCCGATGATGCCGATTATCAACCCCAGGGCCAGGTAGCCCCTTCCCAGGGCGAACATTCCCTCGATGGTCCGGGCGGATTCTCTAGCAAGCTCAGCCACTGCCACCGTCTGCAGCCCATTGGATAGGAAGGTCCGCTCCAGCAAGGCAGCTTGCTCCGTGTCATCCAGACCAGCGACGAGCCGTATCAGCATGAGGCCTACGCCCTGGGCTCCCATCTTCCCGCGGACCTCCTCATCGGCCATGAAAACGCCATTGAGAACGCTCTGCTTCATGACTCCTACGATGGTGACGTTGGTCGTCCCTGCCCCATAGATCAAGGTGGAGGTATCGCCGACCTTCAAAGGTTCAGCACTTATCACCACGCCGGTCTGGTCGACACCACCTCCTAGGATCCCGTCGATGATAGCCAGGGAAGAATCGTTAAGGACACTGCTCCAAACATCTTCCTCTGAACTGAAGCGGTCTCTGTCCCAAGATGCCAATGGATATCTCCCTGCCTCGAAGAAAAGTCGGTCGATTCCCACGATACGCGTGAGATTCACGCTTGCCTCATCGCCCGCCGCCAGACCTCTGTCCATGTTCACAAAAACGGTCGGATAGGATAGGACGGTGGTGGCGTTCTCTCCCCTGAAAAAGGACGTGGTGGAGTTCATCACATTCCACGGATCGCCCTGTATAGGGGTCACCGGACCTGTCTGGGCTATGATGTCGAAGCCTCCCGATGATTCCGCGATCTGCAGCTCCACGTTCGTTCCGACAAGGCTCGACACAACTGACAGTGTGGTGACGGTGAATATCACTAGCCCAAAGATGAAAATACTGAGGGCAGTTCTGAACCTGGCCCTCAGGGGGTAGGACATCGAGGTCCTGATAACCGCACGGTACTCTCCCCTCCCTCCCATTAGCTTGACCGCAGCGGCTATGAGGATGTCGTTATTGAACATGACCAATATCAGGCAGGCGGTGACCATGAAAAGTCCTGCCAGGATGAAGATCTCTGTCGGTACGTCATATGGGAAGAGGCGG
>MVRB01000151.1 GCA_002067635.1 Methanomassiliicoccales archaeon PtaU1.Bin030
TCGGACTCGAACCATATCTTCCCGTTGTGGTTTTCGACGATCTTCTTGACGATGGCGAGGCCGATGCCGGTCCCCTCATACTCCTCCTGCGAGTGCAGGCGTTGGAACATGAGGAAGAGGCGATCACCGTGCTTGGGGTCAATGCCTATGCCGTTGTCCTGAACGGAAATCACCCAGGCATCGTTCTCCCTACGGGCGGACACATGTATCTGCGGCGCCTCCTCGGCGCGGAACTTGACAGCGTTGCCGATGAGGTTCTGAAGCACCTGTACCATCTGAGTGCGGTCCGCAGTGACCGTGGGCAAGGGGTCGAAGGTTATGGAGGCTCCGCTCTCCTCTATTGCCCTTTTTAGGTCCTTGAGGACGACGACCAGGACATCCTCCATGTCCACCTTTTCCAGCACCTTGCCCTGTGTCCCTATCCGCGAGTACAGGAGAAGGTCGTCTATCATGCGCCTCATCCGCAGCGCGCCCTCGGACGCGAAGCGCATGAACTCTTTCGCCTGGGCATCCATCTCCTTACCGACGTAGTGCCTTTCCAGAAGGCCCAGGTAGGAGGAGACCATCCTCAGCGGCTCCCGGAGGTCATGCGATGCCACATAGGCGAACTGTTGGAGCTCGGCGTTGGACCGCCGGAGCTCCTCGGCGGACCTTTTTATCTCTTCCTCCACCCTCTTGCGGTGCAAAGCCTCAACGATCGCTGGGGCTAGTGACTCCACCGCATGGAGGTCCTCGTCGCTGTACCCTGCCTCTTTGTTCCCCAGTCCTATCATCCCGATGACCTTTCCCAGGTGCATGAGGGGCACTCCCAGGAAAGAGGTCAGGTGAGGATGTCCGTCTGGCAGTTCAATGTAGTCTGGATGAGAGCTTGGGTTGTTGGTGTAGAATGCCCTCCCCTCCGTAAGTACACGGCCGAAGATACCATGGATCTTGAGGCCTGCGGGGAACCTCCCATACTGATGAGGGGCGGTGATGCTGTAGGCCTCCCACTCTATTCCCTCGACCATCCCCTCTAGGGTGCTCCCAGGCCGCATGAGCCCTATCAGTCCGAACCTGCTGTCTGTCAGCATCTCTGCCACCTTCAGACATGCGAGGCCCAGCTCCTCGTTGGACCCGGCGGTGATGGCCTCTCGGAAGATGCGGTTGATGCCTTCCAGGATGTCCTGCTTGCGCATGACCTCCTCCTCGGCCTTCTTGTGCTGGGTGATGTCGGTGGTGGTCACCCCGCAGGTACTCTCGGAGCATCTCCAGACGATGACGCTGAAGTGCCTATCCAGTCTTGTGTTATAGTTCTCGATCTGGACGGGCAGGCCTGTTCTCAGGGTCCTTTTTAATGCGTTCAGCCACTGCTCGCTCACAGATCCGAAAACGCTCCCGACCCTCTTCCCCACCACATCTCTCCTCTTCAGGCCGGTCATCTTCTCCCAAGAGGGGTTGACGTCCTGGTACTTACCATCCACCAGCTTGCCGTCCTCAAAGACAGGCTCCACCAGCTCGAAGGCCTCGGCCATGGAATCGAACAGGTGGCGGTATTTCCCCTCGCTCCTGCGTAGGGCCTGTTCCGTCCGCTTCCGCTCCGTTATGTCCTCGAAGACCGTGTATACCTGGTAGGGTCTGAGCTCTCCCGGCCTGAACAGAGGCACTGCTGTGATGTCGATCCAGCGGTAGTCCGCATCTCGCAGGTTCCAGACCCCCATTATGACCCCCTTTATCCTGACCCCAGTCCTGAGCGCCACCATAGCTGGGTGCTCCTCTCCCGGGAACGTTGAACCATCCTCCCGAATGCAATAGCCCTCTTGCCCGATCGAGCTGCTCCCGATGAAATCCTCAGGGTCCTTTCCTAGTATGCGCTCGGCCACCGGGTTCATGGATATTATCTCGCCGCTGGCATCCTGGAAGACGACCCCCTGGAGCATGGTATCGTGCAGGAGGCGGTACCTTTCCTCGGACTGTCGGAGGACCTCCTCAGCCCTCTTCCTTTCCGTGGTCTCGATAAGGGACAGCACCAGGCCAGTGATGCTGCCGTCCTCATCCTTAACCGGAACGAGAGTCCAGTCCCAGTAGGTGGTGCCACGATGGGGCTGGTCGTGGTAGGTGAAGGGCTTGTCACGGTACTTCGCTGGGACCCCGGTATCACGGACCCTCCTGAAAATGGCCTCGTTCTCATCGTTCGGGTACAACACAAAGTGGTTCTTGCCTATCAGATCCTCGGGGTGAAGTCCAGCATTATTAGCATACGCCTCGTTCACATAGATGAAGTTGAAATCCTTGTCCATGTATGCGAGGCAGACGTTGATGGCACTGTCCAAGATGGACCTCAGGAGAGCTGAAACCCTCTCGGTGCTCCCATAAACTCCCATTGGCTCCATTCTCAGCGTGTCGCTCTTACCTGAAGCATCGTTCTGATGATCGTCCCGGTCCTTCATCTCCTTCCCGGCTATGGCGTCGATTGTTCCTTCAGTGCTGATGCTTGAAGGTCTTTCTAACATATTATAGGCAACCTAGCGGGTGGTTCGATGCCCGCCTGCATCCCCATAGGGTTCGAGAAACCTGTCCAAAGCTGCGAAAGACGAGAGAGATGATGGTCGAGAGGCCTGTGGAGCAGGCCTCGACCCTTCCCGGGCCGGGAACTTAAACCTCGAACATATCAGCACCTCACGGGAGGAGCGCCTCTGGGCCCGCGGTAGGACAGGCTCTGACGTCACAACTTGATGTTC
>MVRB01000152.1 GCA_002067635.1 Methanomassiliicoccales archaeon PtaU1.Bin030
CAGACTCGGTGCAGTTGAACCCCTTCTCCCAGCATTCTGACGCGTGCTTTACGGCTTCCTCTTCCGACGGCATAGTTGCTCCCTGCGAACGGGCAGGGTTATCCCCTGGTCCAGGTTAACCTTGTTGGTCTGAATAGCGTAAGATGAACGAGGCATCGGAACGCCTAAGGGGTATGGAACCGCGGAACGGTATTGTGTCAGAGGAGCTCCCTTGATGGCGGTACGCCCCCCATCGGCGGTTCGGGCTCATCGCAGGCATCATCTATCGGCCCTGCGACACAGATCCTGAACTCCCTTTCCTCATGGAACTCCCTCAACCACGGCCTCCTGTACCTGAGGCGTACCAACGTCTCTCCGCTGCTCAAGGGCACGAAGGTGAACGTCTGGTACCCCCCGGCGCCGATACGGTCCGAGGACCTCTCGTACTCCTCCCCCTGCAGATCCAGCATCCCATCATCGTAGCTCGCCTCCCATCGGTAACCGGTGGTAGGGTTGGAGCTCAGGATGATGTGGAACCTCTCTCCGACCCTGGCCTCGATGCGCTGCTCGTCCAGGTGCATAAGCTCATCGGTGAATGGCCACCATCGGAATTATTGTTTGTCCTCAGCGGCAGCACCTGAACGACAACTCCCCCACACATCCCTTTTCGATCATTGTGCACCGAAGATCGTTTTATGCCCTGACAGCTGATGGTGGGAACATGGACCTTGGGAAAGAGATCGCGGGACGGAGGTGGGAACTGACGTCGATCCTGCTTGATGGTCGACAGGTGGAGGGGGTGGAGGGAGCCGGCGCCTATATTGTACTGGGATCGGATATGATGGTCCAGGGCCGGGGCGGGTGCAACCGCTTCTTTGGCGCCTACTCGCTCGCGGCGGACCTTCTGAGCTTCGGGAACATTGCATCCACGAAGATGTACTGCCATGAGACCATGCACGTCGAGGACGCCCTCTTCAGGGCCCTGGGCCTGATCATGACGGTGAGAGTTAAAGATCGCACCTTGGAGATGAGATCGGACGACGGTTCGACAGTGCTAAGGTTCATAGAAGCAGACGAGGAGGGTCGCGGTCTGCCATCATCCGCTCCTTCTGAGAGTGATGATCAAACACCTTCGGACGCTGTGCAGAATGACAGCGACCATCCCCGCTCTTGCAGGTGAGACCCGTGCTCGCTGAACGGCCCAGATGGTGCTAGATCAGGCTTGGTGCGAGCGTCAGACATCCGCTGAGCCTATTTTCCCGCACCCTTCCTCGACCCCGATCGCGCCCCTTAATGAGGTTACCTACCGTTCTTTCTCCTTCTCCTTCTTCCAGATCTCCTCCCAGTCTGGAGGGCGTTCGCGGTACCCGCGTGAGCGCCAGTAGGCGATGTTGTTGGGGTTCTTTTGGTTGGAGCGGTCGTTGCGGTACCTCAGGTACTTGTGCATGCTGATGGGCTTGCCCGCCCCGTCGGTGACGCGCAGCTCCTCAGCGCCCTTCCTTTCCTTCATGTCCCTGTCCTCAAGGCCTTCCAGCACCCTGCTTCGCGGGGCCATCAGCTGCAGGACATGGCACCCGAAGCCCAGGTCCTCGCACTTGGAGATTAGGAAGCTGGAGATGGAGTTGGCCTCGCCCACCACGACCGCCTCCTTGTGATGCATGCTTATGTACTCCAGGACCACGGTGATGTCCTTGTCCCCGGTGACCAGGACCAGAATGTCGGGGCAGTCCTGGTCGTGGAGCCTGTCCACGATGGCGCAATGCATGGACGGGTCCGTCAGGCTCTTCCCGAAGGAGATGGCGCCTGTGTTCACGTCCATATGCTTGAACGACTTGGTCTCCCTGAACCGGAAGCCGTTCAGCTCGTAGTCCTCCCGGGTCTTCTGCGACCTCCACAGGGTCGCCTCGTCCAGGAACACGTCCGCGTCCACAACCTCCCCCAAGCTCTGGGCGTGCTCCATAAGAATGCTGCCCACCTTCTCCAGGATCTTCAGCTCCCCCGCCTCGAACAGGCCCCGCTCCATGTTGGGACCGTCCACGTAGATCCCCACCGTGGTCATCAACCACCCTCCGACCTCAGCGCTGCCCGCAGACGCTCGTCCGCAGACTGATGCTCTAGCCCCTCGTTCAGGAGGGCCAGGAGAACCCGGGGGATGGGCAGGGTGACGACGTGCTCACCCTCCAGATATGCGAGCAGCTGCTCCCCCAGGGAGAAGCTGTACCTCGCGAGCGACTCGTAGTAGTCGAGAACGGTGATCTTGGCCACGATCTCCCGTGCGATCTCCTCCGTCAGCTCTTCCCGCCCGGTCCGGGCCATGAGGGCGTGCACCTCCTCCTCAAGCCTCCCCACGTCCGGCTCGGGGAAGGAGGCGGGCCGGGGGTACACCCGGCGCGACAGCGCCAGCAGCTTGCTCCCGATGACCAGGACCACTTCCTGAAGGGTGACGGGGGACACAGGGGCATCATCGAGGAGGAAGCGGTCCGCATCGGGATCGTACACAAGGTCGAAGCCGAGGACCGAGAAGTCCTCCTGACCATGGTCGGGATCGGCGAGGTTGACAGGGAACTGCACCTCCGCGCGGACCCCGGACATCTTCCGCAGCAGGGAGCGGAAGATCCTTGCACCTTCAGGGCTCAGCGGCCGGGGCCTTCCGGCCAGGGTGCCCTCGACGATGGGCCCCTCGACCAGCACCGTCTCCACGCTGAGGGCCTCCTGGAGGTACTGCTCGTCCTCGAATGTGGGCCCGTGCAGCTCCACCCGGCAACAGTGTATGCGGGGGTCCCTTCGCTCCGCGGCCAGGAACTCCAGCAGGTTGTAGTAGTCCTCGTTCTCCGTCCGGTTCATGCCGAAGCCTCGGGAGGTGCGGAACAGCCCCACGGTGAGCTCCTTCCTGGATGGCGTCATGCGGACGTCGAAGGTGCCCTGGTCTGGGGATATGACCTCCCAGTAGTCCTCCAGCACCTCCGGAGGATGGTAGAACATATTGTCCCCGTGCAGGTTGTTCAGCCGGAAAAGGTTCTTCAGGAAGTACCTGGAGGTCTTGTTCAGCTCCGGAGGCAGGTCCTCGCTTCCCAGACATATTCGGTGGGTGATGCCAGAGGCCTCCTCCCCGCATCGCTCGTCCCCGGGCTCGACAAGGTCCCCGGTGCTCCGGCGCAGTCCCCTCCAGTTATCCAAGGAGTACCGCAGCAGACGGGCCTTGTCCTCGTCCACGCTGTCCGCGGTCCGTTCCAAGGCCCCCTCAATCGCTGGGACCAGGGCACGCCGCAGGACGTCGCTTCGGCTCTCCCCGCCCTCGGATATGGCCCTGAGCAGCATGAACATGGTAGAGGTCCGGAGCCTCAGCCTGCAGGACGAAATCTGGGAGTAGCCCTTCCGGAAGACCGCCTCCCCGTCGAAATCCAGGGCCTTGAGGAGCACTTCCACATCTCCCTCACCGGACCTCCGTTTCTGCTCGATGAGGTCCATAACCTGCCGCCGAGGTAAGAGCTCGATAATGCTCCCAGAGGGGACCGGGCAGAGGCCCTGCAGGGAGGCCAGGATGTCTGCGTCCCCTGGCCTGTCAGCAGGAACTTGGCGTATGGGCATGCTCGCTCCTAATGCCCTCGGCACATATGCCCTTTTCGTGGATCAAACGTCCACGGTCAAGCAACCCTTCTCCACAAATACCGGGTAAGTGCGGAGGTCCCACGCCCGACCCTCGATGGCCACCGGTCCGCTGAGGACCTTCCCGTTCCGCACATCGAAGCGCGCTTCATGACGGGGGCATTGCAGTATGTGGCCTTCCAGCTTCCCCCGCGAAAGGTCCGCGAGGCCGTGGGAGCATATGCCGTCTATGGCGTAGAACGTCCCTTCGACGTTGACCACCAGGACACTGCGTCCTATAACTTCGACGCTGCGCATGCTCCCCGGAAGAACCTCAGAGGTCAGGCAAACAACCGTCTTCACCATCGGCAACCCCTCTTTACATTGTCGGTCGATGTATACAACGCTTGTCGAGGATCATGTATAAGCGACGGTTTGCTGAAGGTGGCCGGCGGCCCCCAGTTATCAAGGGAGGACCGAAGAGCCAGCCATTATAACTTGCCTGCCAGCTCCCGAAGGGCAGATCCCTCGATACGGTAAACGGTCCAGTCGGACATGGGCCTGGCGCCCATGCGCTTGTAGAACACGATCGACGGCTCGTTCCAGTCCAGGCACCACCAGTCAAGTCGCTCGCATCCTCGTTCGAGGGCGATGGAGGCGAGGCGGGCGAACATGCATCGTCCCAAACCGCGTCCTCGGTGCCCCTCCTCCACGAACAGGTCCTCCAGGTACAGGTTGGCCTTGCCCAGGAAGGTGGAGAA
>MVRB01000153.1 GCA_002067635.1 Methanomassiliicoccales archaeon PtaU1.Bin030
TTCGCCTTCCTCGGCCCCAACGGGGCGGGGAAGACGACCACCATGCGCGTTGTCCTCGGCCTACTGGACGCCAACGCCGGGGAGGCGCTGGTCCTCGGAGAGGACCTATCCAGGTCCAAGGAGATGAGGCGCAAGGTGGGGGTACTGTTCGAGCGGCACGGCCTGTACGAGCGCCTGACGGTGCGGAACAACCTCGACCACTACGCCCGCCTGTTCAGCATACCCGACCGGCAGCGGAAGGTAGGGGAGGTGCTGGAAGAGGTGGGCCTGGAGGAGCGCGGAGATGACATGGTGCACACACTGTCCACCGGCCTCAAGAGGAGAGCGGGCCTCGCACGGGCATTGCTCGGAGAACCGGAGGTGCTGTTCCTAGACGAGCCGACGAGCAGCCTTGACCCCCAGGCCCAGAAGGACTTTCGGACCATAATCCAGGACCTCAGTGCCAAGAGGAGGATGACGGTGTTCCTGAACACCCACAATCTGGACGAGGTGCAGCGCATCTGCAGCCGCGTGGCCATCCTGGACCGTGGGAGCGTAAAGCTCAGCGGGACCATGGAGGAGATACGCTCTCCCAAGAGCATCGAGGTGGAGGTTGTGCTGGCCTCAGAGGATGGGGCGAGGGAGGCGGTGTCCCGACTTCTCACTGACAGCAGGGTCATGGGGGCGGAGCGCAAAGGCTCAACCGTGGACATGTCCCTCAGGAGCCCGCTGTGGGTCAAGGAGCTGGTGGCATGGGGGCTGGACATCAAGGAATACAAGATACGCAATCTCTCCCTCGACGAGGTGTACTTCGAGGTTTTAGGCCAGGGGGTGACCGCGTGAGCGTCATGCTCACCGTCGCCAGGAAGGAGCTCCTGGAGCTGAGAAGCAACAAGCGGGTGCTGGCATCTATCGTATTGTTCGCTATGGTCTTCGCGTGGGTCAACTCCTCGGTCTTCTCTGAGCTCCAGTGGATCTTCTTGTCCACCCTTATCGGTATGTATGCCGCCTTCAGCCTCTCGGGCCAGGCGTTCAACCAGGAGAAGATGTTCGGTACATTGGAGACGCAGTTCTGTGGTCCGTTGGAGGTCCGCGACCTGTGGACCGGCAAGATACTGGGAACGTTGATACCGGCGGTGCTCATCGCCTATGCCGCCGCTTCCGTCAGCGTCCTCCTGGTCATCACCCAGGGCTCTGAGGTCGGCGTGAGCCTCCCCTCGATCATTTACGTCGTGGCCGTGCTACCGGCACTGGTCGCGTCCTTCATAGGCCTCATGGGGTTCATTCAGTTGAACTTCGAGGCCCGCATGACACGGATGCTCAGCATGGCCGTCATGGTCCTCATCATCTTCATGCTGACGAGCATGATATCGCTCCAGATGTCCGGTTCGATGTCCTGGACGAGCATCGTCCTCATTGCCGTGGTGGCCGCTGGCCTGCTGACGCTGCCCGCCCTGCTGGTGAACCGCCTCAGCAAGGAGCGCATCATCCTCACGAGCGAGGGGTGAACATGGAGCGAGTTGCCAGAGTAACGTTCGCCGCCTGCTTCATGCTAATACTGGTCACCGTCACCATGATCCTATTGGAGATGGGTGGCGATACTGCCATCACCATCATGGCATCGATCGGTTGCGGCCTCCTGTTCTTCTCCATCTTCCGGTGGCAGCTGCTCAGGAAAGGAGAGGTCTTCAGGGACGAGAGGACGCAGAAGATCCACAACTCGGCCATGGCGTTCTCGTGGTGGATCGCCTACCTCACGCTGGCAGTGGTGACCATACTCAGCTTCGCGAACTTCATCGACATCCCCACCGAATCTTTCACCACCATACTGTTCTTCATCATGATCGGCTCATACTGGCTTTTCAAGAGGTACCTCTCGGTGAGGGGAGAGGTGGCATGAGGAACCGCATCAAGGAGTTCCGGGCGCGGTACGACATGACCCAGGAGCAGCTAGCAAGAAAGGTGGGCATCTGCCGCGAGACCATCGTGTACCTGGAGAAGAACGCCTACAATCCGTCGCTGAAGCTCGCGCACCAGATAGCCAAGGCGCTGGGAACTACGCTGGACGAGCTGTACATCTTCGATGAGGAGGATGATAAAATAAAGTGATGACGGGCAGGGCCCGGAAAGCGTTTATGAAATCGTTTACTCCAGGTACCAGGGGTCCAGGCTGCGGCTCCAGTTCTGGAGCTCGTAGTCGTTGAAGAACAGCTCGATCTCCCGCCGCGCTGACTCGGGACCGTCAGAGCCGTGGATGAGGTTCCGGCCGGTCTGCTGGGCGTAGTCGCCGCGGATGGTGCCGACGGCGGCGTTCTGGGGGTTGGTGGCGCCCATCATGGTCCGCATGGCGGCGATGATGTTCTCGCCCTCCCAAACCATCACGAGCACGGGACCGGAGGTCATGTACTCGATCAGGCCGGGGAAGAACGGCTTGCCCTTGTGCTCACCGTAATGGCGCTCCGCGAGCTCCTTGGGGATGCGCATGAACTTCATGGCCACGGGCTTGAACCCCTTGGCCTCGATGCGCGCCAGGATCTCGCCCATGAGCCCGCGCTGCACAGCATCGGGCTTGAGCATCACGAACGTGCGCTCCATGGGAGGCTCACTCCTTCTTCTTGGGAGCGGACGCCTTCTTCCGGCGGACCTTGCTGGCGGTGATCTTCTTGATCTTCTCATCAGCAGGGGCGGCGGCCTCTTCCTTGGGCGCAGCGGCGGCCAGGGTGATCTCCTTCTCCCTCTTGGCCGCGCGGGTCCAGGTGGTCCTCCGGGGGATCCTGCCCAGCTCGATCATGTTCTTGTAGCATTTGTTGGTATCGAACGATAGCACCGTGCCGTCCTTCTTGACGAACAGCTTGCCGGTGCCGGGTTCCATCTCCGCTCCGCAAAAGGAGCAGACCCTTCTCTCGACCATTAAGATCACCGTATGGATAGCTTGCGGGCCTCTCTGGAGGTCTCCCTAAGCATTAATATGTCTCCCATGCGCACGGGGCCCATGATATTGCGGGTGATGATTCGACCCTTGTCACGGCCCTCGAGCACACGCACCTTGACCTGGGTGGCCTCGCCGGTCATACCAGTACGACCGATGATCTCCACCACTTCCGAAGGTATGCTGCTCTCGTCCTCAGGCATGTAAAGTCCTCCAGGCTCACTGCTTCAGCTTCTTCACCTGCTCGGAGAAGCTGTCCAGCAGGGGCTTGGCCTTTCCAGCGTCCAGTATGGCGACCGAGGCGGTCGGCTTCTCAAGGCCGACGGCGTGTCCCAGCTCGGCCTTGGACGGAACATAGGCGTAGATGACATTGCGCTCCTCGCACAGGAGGGGCATGTGAGCAAGGATCTCTGGGGGCTGAACGTCCTCGGCCATAACGACCATCACGGCGTCTCCCCGCTCTACCAACTTGGTCACCTCGTTGGTCCCCTTGCGTATCTTTCCGGTGTCTCGGGCGGCCTCTACAATCTCGTAGGCCTTGTCCGATAGCTCCTTGGGCATCTCGAAACGAACGAACATTGCTTTTGCCATTTTTTCACCTCATTCGGATGTGACACATCCTCATCATTCATCGGTTGCACGAGAATGCAAACAGGCCAAAGAAACAGCCGTATTTATAATTACTTCCACCACCGCCCACGCTCCAGATTACAGGATGAAGGACACATGTCATCAAGGCGCTGGTCATGGTCCGATCAGTCCGTCGGAGGGGTAGAGTTCGCCTGTCATCTCGCGTGCTTCTGCCGCCACTCGGAGCGCTGCTCGCAGGTGCTTGTAACGATGACGTTGAACATCAGGGGGCCCTCCTGATACCGCCTGTAGAGCGTGATCGTACGGCCGGTTCGTTTCCAGCATTGCGCCATTAATTCCACGACCTACAGCATGCCTCTGACGGCCTTCACTGACTCCCTCAGAGCCTGGGGCGTCTTCACTTCCACGAGCACGCGGACGTCATGCTCCCGTGCGAAGGACAGGTAGCCAGGGATATCGAGTATGCCGGTGCCCGGAACCTGGTGGTCGCTCTTGCCGTTGTAGTCGTGGAGGTGCATGTGCTTCACCCGGTCCACGTGCTTGAACAGCAGCTTCTGCTCGCGGAAATCGCTCCGGGCATCGTGGCCCACGTCCCATGTCAGATAGAAGGAGTCCATGTAGCACAGCTCGTCGATGGCCTGGGCGATGAACGGAAGGTCGAAGTTGTTCACGTTCTCGGTGCATATTTGCACCCCCGAGGCCTTGGCCAGGGGGATTATCTCCTTGTAGGCCCTCCACAGGTTGGCGGTGAACTCGTCGATGTACTGCTCGTAGATCCACACCCGGCGGTCGGGGAGGGTGAAGTATATGCCGGGGCTCATGTGCATGTTGATGACGCGGACCCCCGCCTGGCTGGACCAGCCCAGGGCCTCGCGCATGCGGCTGAGGTGACCGTCTCGCACCGTCGGGTGGAGCGAGCCCAGGTCCAGCTCGTCCGGGGAGTGCAGCGTGAACTCGATGCCCGTGCTCCTGGATATGTCCCTCACCTCCAGCGGGTCGAGGGCCTCGGGGCAGTTGTCGGGCATGTTCATGTTCAGCTCTATGAACGACAGTTCCAGCTCCTGGCATAGGTCTACCAGACGGTGGAGGTCCGGCATCTCGATGAGCGCGGGCATGCCGAGGGAGAAGGACATGAGGTCCAGGACACAGTTGCGGTAATTAGTATTTGCCCCTTGCCCCGTCATATCCCGTACAGCGGGTCGCCGTCGTGCGCCAGCACCTCCTCGTGCACCGGGACGGGGCAGGGCGGGCTCCCTGGCTCCTCACCGTAATGGGCCCTCCACTTCTCGCACAGCCACCCCTGCAGCGTGAGGATGTCCTCCTCGCTCATGTGCTTGAACCGTCCCTGGAGCTTGAGGTACTCGGTCACGGGGACGATGCTCTTGGGCTTGTACGTAACCTTGGGCACCCCGTTCACCACCTCGTACAGGGTCCACATGCCGGTTTCCACCGCCAGGCGGTTTATGCTAACGCCCTTGGAGGGCTCGATCCTCCACCCGGGTATGCAGGGGGTGAGGCAGTGCAGGAAGCGGAAGCCCTTGGTCTCCTTGGCCTTCTGGACCTTGCGCACGAAGTCCGTGAAGTGCGCCACTGACAGAGTGGCGACGTACGGCACGTTGTGATCGGCGACTATACGTGCGATGTCCTTCTTGAAGGAGCGGTTGCCCTTGACCACCTGGCCCACCGGAGTGGTGGTGGTCCACGCCCCGAAGGGCGTGGCCGATGACCTCTGGATCCCGGTGTTCATGTAGGCCTCGTTGTCCAGGCACACGTAGATGACGTCCTCGTTGCGCTCGGCGGCCCCGGACAGGGCCTGCAGCCCGATGTCGAACGTGCCCCCGTCGCCGGCCATGCCCACGACGGTGGCGTCAACGCCCCGGCGCCGCAGGGCGGCCTTGATGCCAGCGGTCACCGCTCCCGTGTTCTCGAAGGCGGTGAAGAAGTAAGGTATCTTCCACGAGGATGTAGGGTACAGCGCGCCGAACACGACGAGGCAGGAGGCTGGAACGTACACCACGGTGTTGGGGCCCAGCATCTTGGCGATGTTCTTGGCCGTGGCCGCGTACCCGCACCCTGGACAGGCGCCGTGGCCGTGGATGAGCATGTCCTCGCGGGGCACGTCCTTCATGCTGCTCATGCGGTTCATCTCTGCTCCCCCCTCAGCGCGTGCCAGGTGCACTCCCTGACCTTCTCCCCTCGAGCGCTCCTCTCCACGATATCGTACATCTCCCTCACCACCTCCACCGTGATGTCCCTGCCGCCTATACCGGCGACATGGTCCGTTACCGGCACGCCGCTCCCGTACAGCGCGTTGCGGATCTCGGTGAACACGGGGCCGCAGCCGTTGAAGGCGGCGGAGCGGTCGAACACCCCCAGCCCCTTCAGCCCGGCCGTCGCCCGCCTCAGCTCCTCCCCAGGGAAGGGGCGCATGAACCGCAGCTTGATCAGCCCTGCCTTCTTCCCCTCGGCCCGGAGCTGGTCCACCGCCTCGCGGGCGATGCCGGCCCATGTCCCCACGCCCACGAGCGCTATCTCCGCATCCTCCATGCTGTACTCCTCGAGCAGGCCCCCGTACCTGCGTCCGGTCAGCGCGGCATACTGCTCGTCCACCTCCGCGACCACTTGCTTGGAGCCCTCGACCGCCCGGTCCTGCTGGTAGCGCATCTCGGTGGCGAACTCCGGCGGGGTCACGGGGTTGATCATGAAGGGGTCCTTAGGGTCCAGGACGTTCAGGGGGACGAACTTGGGCAGGAAGCTGTCCACCAACGACTGCTCCGGGATGTCCACGCCCTCGACCACGTGCGAGAGTATGAAGCCGTCGAGGCACACCATGATGGGCAGCATGACACGGTGGTCCTCGGCGATGCGGAACGCCTGGATGGTCATGTCCAGCGCCTCCTGGTTGTCCTCCACGTACACCTGCAGCCAACCGCTCTCCCTCACCGGCTGGGAATCGTTGTGCTCCGTCCAGATGCCCGAGGCCGCCCCTAAGCTGCGGTTGGCCACGGCCATGACCACCGGCAGGCGGCTGGGAGCGGCGGCGAAGAGCATCTCGTACATCAGCGCCAGGCCCTGCGACGAGGTGGCGGTGAAGGTGCGGACCCCCCCTGCCGATGCGCCCACGGCCACGGACATGACGGAGTGCTCGCTCTCCGCCGGTATGAAGTCTGCGTCCATGAGGCCGTCGTTGATGAACTCGGTGATCTGCTCGATGATTATGGTCTGCGGCGTTATGGGGAAGCCGGGCACCACCTCCGCCCGGGCGAGCATGGCGGCATAGGCCACGGCGGCGTCCCCGGTGATGGTCCTTACTACCATGTGTGCGCCCCCTGGACCATCTCGATGGCGCTCACCGGGCAGATGTCCGCGCAGATCCCGCACCCCTTGCAGTGGTCCATGTCCCAGCGCATGTAGTCGTCCTCAAGCCTGATGACCGCCGCATCGGGGCAGGACCACCAGCAGCGGAGGCACCGGATGCACTTCTCCCTATCGTATCTGGGGGTGGACCACTTCCACCTCCCGGTGAGGTTCTGGGAGGATGAGGCGGGACCGATGTCCACGCCGTCGCGGGTGTCCGACCTCAGCGAGTTGCCGATGGGGATCTCGTTCCACGCCGGGGCCCATTCCGCGAGCCTGCCGTACTCCCTCCTCCCCAGGGTCCGCCCGATTATGGTGGAGTCGTAGGCCGTCCGGGCGGCCTCGCCGTTGAGCACCCCCGCCCGGGCCCCCAGCTTCTCCCCGAAGCGGTCCTCTATGGCCTCCACGATGCTGTCCAGGGGAACGATGTCCCACACTTTTGCTACCGCACCAAGCATGGCGGTGTTGACGACAGGCATCTTCAGCACCTCCAGCGCCAGAGCCGACGCGTCCAACGTACCGCACACGGCGTCCACTCCCTTTCCCAGGTCCACCTCCTCTGGGCGCTTGGTGGTGTTCATGACCACCCTGCCCTCGGGCTTGAGGCCTGAAGCGATGTCCGCCATGTCCGACAGCGACTCGTCCATGATCACCAGCAGGTCGGGGTTGTAGACCTGGCTCTTGGTGCGTACCTTCTTGGTGTCGATTCGGGCGTACGCCTCCACCGGGGCCCCCCTACGCTCCGCCCCGAAATAGGGGAAGGCCTGCGCATAAAAGCCCGATCTCACCGCTGCGTCCGCCAGGGACTGCGCTGCCATGACCGCGCCCTGCCCGCCCCGCCCGTGGAACCTGATCTCGTACATGCCTCACTCCGAACGTAGAATGGAAATAGAGAGATAAGAGGTTGGCCTGTGACCAGGCCGCTGAGGGCCCTACAGGACCTCCATGAAGTAGGGACC
>MVRB01000154.1 GCA_002067635.1 Methanomassiliicoccales archaeon PtaU1.Bin030
CGCCAGGGACTTCGCCCGCATGGTCATCGGACCGGAGGTGATAGAGGAAACGGCCAACTCCATCGTCCTTCATGACCTCTCTGACCCCGTGGAGCTGCCTCAGAAGAAGTGTGTCCGCAGGATGCACCTCATCGTCGACACCATGCACCGGGACGCCATGATAGCCTATGCCCAGGGCGACCTGGAGCTGGCGAACGACGTGATCGAGCGCGATCAGGACGTCGACAGGCTATACTGGATGACATACAAGCAGTACAACCTGATCCAGAAGGACCGCAGCCTCGCGGAGAGGGTGGGCGTGGACATCCACGAGAGCATGAGCCTGATGCTGGTCGCCAGGCTCATAGAGCGAATAGGTGACCATGCCGAGAAGATAGCCAAGCATGCCCTGAGCTCAGGCAAGAGGGGTCCGGCCGCGGAGGTGGGCGCCATCGAGAAGCTGAGCCAGGAGGCGCTGGTCTTGCTCACCAAGGCCATGGAGTCCTACTTCCTGCGGGACATCGGCAGCGCCAATGATATTATTGATAAGGCCGAGGGCCTGGTCCACAAGGCCGAGGGTCTGCTCCCGGACCTGCAGGCCCACAACGGCAAAGGGGCGGTCTCCAGCTCCTCGGTGCTGGACAGCGTCATCAGGACCATCATGTACGCGACCGACATCGCCGAGCTGGCCATAAACGAGTCCATGCGCTCAGGGGAAAAATAAGGATCGAGTAAGAAGTTTCAGTCGCTCTCATCGAGAGCGAAGCCGTTGTGCCTCTTGAGGTGCTCGGCGAGCCCGCCGTCCGAGAGGATCTTCATCATCACCGGCGGCAGGGGGCTGGCCTGGAGCGTCACGTTCTTGGTGACGTTAACCACCACACCCTGGGCGATATCTATCTCCAGCACGTCGCCCTCCTCGATCTGGGACGTGTCCACCTCCACAACAGGGAGGCCGACGTTGATGCAGTTGCGGTAGAATATGCGCGCGAAGGACTTGGCAACGACCGCTCCGATGCCTGCGGCCTTGAGGACCAAAGGCGCCTGCTCCCTTGATGAGCCCGCTCCCAGGTTCTCGCCCGCGACCACGAAGTCCCCCTCCTCTATCTCGTCGTAGAAGCCGGGTCGGATGTCCTCCATCACGTGCTTGGACAGCTCCTTCATGTCCAGGGTCTTGAACTTGTATTTACCGGAGATTACGTAGTCGGTGTTGAGGTTGTCCCCGAAGGTATGGGCCCTTCCCTTCATGATGCTCATTTCTGCACCTCCCTGACGTCGGCGATGTGGCCGAGCATGGCCGAGTACGCGGCGGTGGCGGGGCTGCTGAGGTATATCTCCGCCTTGGTGTTGCCCATGCGGCCCTTGAAGTTGCGGTTGGCGGTGGAGAGAACGGTCTCCGCGTCCGAGGGCACGCCGTTGCAGGTCCCCACGCAGGGGCCGCAGGAGGGGGCGATGACCGTGGCGCCTGCCCTCACGAGCCTGTCGATGTAGCCCTCCCTCATGGCATCCAGGAGGACGTTCCGGGAAGCTGGTGCGACGATGAGACGCACCCCCCGGGCGACCTTCTTCCCGGCCAGGATCTCGGAGGCGATCTTGAGGTCCTCCAGTCGGCCGTTGGTGCAGGTACCGATGTACACCTGGTCCAGCTCCGTCCCTGCAACCTTAGAGACGTCCACCACGTTGTCCACCTCATGGGGTTTGGCCACCTGGGGCGGCAGGTCGGAGAGGTCCTCACGGATGACGCGCTCGTAGATGGCCGAGCCCGAGGCCTCCACGCCCTTGAACGGGGCGTTGGTCCTCTGGCGGACGTACTCGCGAACGCGGCTATCGCAGGGCATGAGGCCGACCTTGGCCCCTACCTCCACGACCATGTTGGAGATGGTCATCCTGGCATCTACGGACATGGCGTCGATCACCGTACCATAGATCTCCAGCGCCTTGTACGTGGCCCCGCGGGAGGTGAGGGTCTTGCACATATGGAGGATGACGTCCTTGGAGTAGGTCCCCTCGGGCAGGGTCCCGTCGTAGACGAACTTGATGGTGCTGGGCACCCGGAACCAGATCTTGCCCGTGACCAATGCTGCGGCCAGGTCGGTGGAGCCCACGCCGGTGGCGAAAACGTTCAGCGCGCCGTAGGTGCAGGTGTGGGAGTCGCCGCCGATCACCACGTTCCCCGGGAGCACGTGGCCCTTCTCAGGGAGGAGCTGATGGCATACCCCTTCCCCCACGTCATAGAGTATGGAGCCCTGATCGCTGGCGAAGTCCCGCATCTCCTTGTGGATGTTGGACACCGACTCCATGGGCGAGGGAGAGTTGTGGTCGATGACGATAGCGTACTTCTTAGGGTTGGCGATGGACTTGGCGGCCATCTGCTTGAACGCCTTGATGGTCAGACCCGTGGTCCCGTCCTGGGACATCATGAAATCGACCGGCACTATGCAAATGTCTCCGGCGCGTACCTCCTTGCCGGCATGCGCGGATAGGATCTTCTCGGAAATGGTTCCCATGTTATCTCACCTTGTCTTTCATTGGCCGGGGTTCGTCCCCTCCTTGTAATCCTGATATATGTAAAGCAGTTCGTTCTCGGACAGGGAACGCTTCAGCGATACGGATGTGGCGCGCACGACCTCCAGTATGGCCGCGGCGGAGTTGTCGTCCAGCTCGATGCCCCTGGCCTCTAGTATCTGCTTGATGGTGCTCCTTCCTGAGTGCTTGCCCACTATGATCTTGCGGGTCATGCCGACCTCCTCCGGGGAGTACGGCTCATAGTTGGAGAGGTACTTCATGACCCCGTCGGTGTGGATGCCCGCCTCGTGGGCAAAGCAGTTCTGCCCCACGATGGGCTTCCAAGCGGGTATCTCCCTGTTGGACGCCCTGGCGACGTACTCCGATATCTCCCTGAGGCGTTTAGTGTCGATACCCGTGTCTATCCCTAGGAGGTGCTTGGAGGCCATGACGACCTCCTCCAGGGGGGAATTGCCGGTCCTCTCGCCAATGCCCATCACGGTGGTGCTCAGGAATGTGGCGCCGGCCTGCACGCCGGAGATGGCGTTGGCGGTGGCCATCCCGAAATCGTTGTGGGTGTGCATCTCGATGGGAATGTGGACGTTGTCAATGATGTTCTTAATGGCATCGTAGGTCACCGAGGGGGTAAGGATGCCCAGAGTATCGCAGTAGCGGACCCTGTCCGCACCCGCCTCCTTGGCGGTTCGGGCGAACTCCAGCAAGAACTCCGGGTCGGCGCGGGAGGCGTCCTCGGCATTGACAGATATGTACAAGCCGTGAGCGGCGGCGTACTCCACCGACTCCACTATCCTTTCAAGGACCCACTCGCGGCTCTTCATCAGCTTATGCTCGATATGGATGTCGGATGAGGACATGGAGATGGCCACAGAGTCTACGTCGCAGTCGATGCTATTGGAGATATCCTCCTTGGAGGCCCGGTTCCATCCTAGGATGGAGGCGTCAAGTCCCAGATGGGCTATGCGCTTGATGGCGGCCTTCTCATCGCCGCCCATCGCCGGTATGCCTGCCTCGATCTGCTGGACACCGATCTCGTCCAGCAGCTTGGCTATGCGCACCTTCTCAAGATTGGCGAAAACGATGCCTGCCGCTTGCTCCCCGTCCCTGAGGGTGGTATCGCAGACCATCAACTTTCTCTTCGCCAATTTCGCGAGGACATTTCCTTTGTCCCTCATTTTTTCGTCTCCCATATCGTTGCTCCAGCCCCGCACGCACAAGTACCAGCGGATACTGCAGGATCCTCGCTGCGAGCCCTACATAAGTATGTGTCAAGTGCGCTCGCCCACAGGTCTGGCAAATGGCCCGCCTTTCCCATGTGAAGCGACCGCATCCGAACATCAGCGTCCATTCTGTTCTACCTGTAATAAAGGGTTAGGGCCTGGTCCTTTCGTTATCATAGGTTTTATACTTAAATTGTTTTGTGAGCTTTACACCGATATCGTAGCCATGCTGCACATTTGATTAAGATAAGAATCATTGAATGTACGTTGCGAATAACGGCTCTGTAATTTATGAAGGAAGGCGGAAGCGCAGGAGGGCGGCGATTCCTCCGATGGATCCGAGCTTCTGTCCTGCCTCGAACCTCTCGCTGACGACAATGACCTTTCCCCGGGACTCCTCCACCCGGGACATCAGGGGGCCCGACCTGTTCTGGCGTACTATGCTGTCCAGAATTAGCAGCGTCTCCACCGCGCCCATAAGTACGGCCCTCTCCACCTCGGCTGGGCCGTATGCCACCGGTCCGTCCTTGGCGATCTCGGTGAGCACGTCCTCCACCACCTTGGTCTCCATCGCGGCCCGGGAGCCTTGCAACACCTCCGTTCCCAGGCCTGCCTTCATCAGCTCGTGGACGCCGGGCATGCCCGCCTGCCCCGTATGGTAGACGTGGGCCCCCTTGAAGAGGTCCGGTTCACGCTCCTTGCCCAATGCAACGAGGGCCTCCTTCGCGAACCCGGGGCCCAATATCACGAGGGGGACCCCGGGCTGGGCAGCCTGCTTGACCTTCTCCACAATGTCCTCGTAATAGTTGCGGTCCTCCTTCTGGTCGTACATCTTGCCGGACGATGGGGCGTAGATCCGCGCCACCTCCTGTATCCCGAAC
>MVRB01000155.1 GCA_002067635.1 Methanomassiliicoccales archaeon PtaU1.Bin030
GACCTGGCCACATCCTGTTTCCTCCTGATCGGTATCAGCGCGTCAGGGAAATCGAAGCGCATGATGACCAGGAACATCTCCTCCATCATGTTCAGGAACTCCGTGGCCCTCTCCACATCGCCCTCCCGCAGCCTTTCCAGGGCGAACCGCCGAAGCTCTCCGATGGCGTCGGCCATGCCCAGCAAGTAGGCGTTTCCGGTGATGCCCATGGCATCGGGGTCCGGAAGGTCCTCGTCCTTGACCATAGCCATGAGTATGGCGGCCTCCGCCAGCTCCTGCAGAGCGCTCTCCACCAGGCCCGATTCCCATATCTCAGGGTAGTCCTCCAGCAGCGACCGAAGGCGATGGGCCTCGTCCAGCGCCTCGTGCATGAGGGGCATGGCATCGTCCTTCTTATGGATCATGTGCACGATGCTTCCCGACAGGCGGTTGATGGCCCGCGTGGACTTGATGGCGACCTCACGCACCTGGTCCTTCTCCTCCAGTCTGGATTCGATGCGTTCAGCGATCTCTTCCAGGTTCTTCATGCCCATATGAACACCGCCCGTTTACATCTAACTTCTTATCGCTTCCATGTGTTCAACGCGGCGGCGTATGACCTCGGGACGGCCGATGTCGTGGCGGACGAAGATGGCCTCACCTTTCACATATGTCAGGGCCTTCTCGCACGCCTTCTCCGCTGCCTCGATGCTGTCATCTATGCCCACCACTCCCACGGCCCGGGAGGTGGTGGTCAGCACCCTGCCGTTCTCCTCGCTCACCATGGCGTAATAGGCCCTGGCTCCCATGGCGGCTATGCTCCCCTCATCGACATGCACCTCCTTGCCTGCAGCGGGGCTGGTGCCATATCCTTGGGGAACGACGTACTTGCACACCGTGGCCTTCCGGGCGAAGGAAACACGCCTACTGCTAAGGTTCCCCGCGGCAATGGCGGCGCAGATGTCGGTGAACGATGATGATACGATGGACAGTACGTTCATGGCCTCGGGGTCCCCGAAGCGGGCGTTGAACTCGATCACCCGTGGCCCGCTCCGAGTGTTCATGAATTGCCCGTACAGGATGCCACGGTAGGGACAGCCCTCCCTTTCCATGGCTGCGACAGTTGCCCGCATTATGTCCAGGGCTGTCTCCATCTCGGCAGGGGTTACGAACGGCAGCAGGTGGTCCTCCTGAGAATAAGAGCCCATGCCCCCCGTGTTAGGGCCCACATCTCCCTCGTAGGCACGCTTATGGTCCTGTACAAGGGGCATAGGTATGACCCTATGGCCATCACAGAAGGCCTGCAGGGTGAACTCCTCCCCTACCAGCCGCTCCTCGAGAACCACGCCCCCGCCGCCTATGTTATGGGCGAAGATGTCCTCGAGGTATCGCACGGCATCCTCCTTGGTGGGAAGGTGCTCCCCCATCACCTTGACCCCCTTGCCTCCCGTGAGCCCCACCGGCTTAACGACCAGGTCCTCTTCGTGGTCCCGGACGTACGCTTTCGCGGCCTCAAGATCATCGAAGGCCTCGAACTCTATGTTGCCAGGAACATCGTGCTTACGCATCAGGCCCCGTGTGAAGGACTTGGACACCTCAAGCCTTGCCGCCGCCCTGCTGGGTCCGACGCAGCCTATGCCCTTGGCCTCCAGGGCATCCACAAGACCAACCTCCAGGGGGGATTCCGGCCCTATGACCGCCAGTTCCACGGCGTGATCCGAAGCGAACCCCACAACCTTGTCCACGTCGGTCTCCTTGACGAGCTTGAACTCCTCGGACAGGCCGGCGATACCGGGATTGTGGTTCCTCATTGCGGAATAGACCGTCGAACCGCTGGCGGACAAGGCGGCGGCGATGGCGTGCTCGCGTCCGCCTCCTCCTACGACTAGAACCTTCATGGACATGCCTCATGAGGATAATGGGGGCCCTTAATAATAATTGGCGGTTCAGGCCTGGATGTTGAGCGCCTGGAACAGCTCGTCCAGCCCCTCTCCCGTCTTGGCGCAGGTGCGGTAGAGCCTGGCCCCCTTCTTGACACGGTCATAGTCGCGGTCGAGCAGGGAGACATCGATGTCCATGTACGGCAGCAGGTCGACCTTATTGAGGACGGCGATGTCCGATTCCAGGAAGATCAGCGGCTGCTTCCTCACCATGTCGTCACCCTCAGTGACGGAGATGACCACCATGCGCTGGTCCGTCCCCAGGGGGAAGTCCGCGGGGCAGACCAGGTTGCCTACGTTCTCCACGAAAAGGAAGTCCAGGCTCTCCAGGTCCAGCTTGTCCAGCGCGTGGTCAACGAGGTGCGCATCCAGGTGGCATTCCTTTCCGGTGTTGACGTTCACCGCCTTGACGCCCGCCTTCTGGAACCTATCGAAGTCATCCTGTCCGGTCACGTCACCGGCGAGGACCGCCACCCTGATGCCTTTCTTCATCATCCGCACGGCCATCTGCTGGATGAGGAGTGTCTTTCCCGACCCGATGGAGCCCATGACGTCCACTGAGCGGATGCCGTGCTCCCTCAGCCGGTGGTGGTTCTCATGGCCCAGCTTCCTGTTCTCGGCGAGAATGTCAGCCTCAATGGAAATGTCCGATACCTTATGCACGAGCGCGAAGACGATTAGGCAGTAATAACGATTTGCTCCGA